>NZ_LOTA01000002.1:0-122474 GCF_001521935.1 Burkholderia sp. RF7-non_BP4
GTGACGCAGCGCGGCCTCGCGCACCGTGCGCTTGAACAGGAACACCTGGTCGGCGAGCGACAGCGCGTCGCCGTGCATGAAGTTGATCTCCATCTGCGCGGCGCCGACTTCGTGGATCAGCGTGTCGATGTCGAGGTTCTGCGCTTCGCAGTATTCATAGATGTCCTCGAACAGCGGGTCGAATTCGTTGACCGCCTCGATCGAATACGACTGGCGGCCCGTTTCGGGGCGGCCCGTGCGGCCGACCGGCGGACGCAGCGGCAGGTCCGGGTCCTTGTTCATGTCGACCAGGTAGAACTCGAGCTCCGGCGCGACGACCGGCTTCCAGCCCTTCGCCTTGTAGAGGTCGAGCACGCGGCGCAGCACGTAGCGCGGCGAGATCTCGACCGGCGAGCCGTCGAAGTGCACGCAGTCGTGGATCACCTGCGCGGTCGGATCGACGGCCCACGGGATCAGGCGAATGGTCGACGTGTCGGGCACGCACACCATGTCGGGATCGGTCACGCCGGTCAGCGAGCCGTCTTCCGGATAGTCGCCGGTGACGGTCTGCACCATCACGGCCTGCGGCAGGCGCATCGATTCGCCGGAAGTGAACTTGTTGCGCGGCGTGATCTTGCCGCGCGCGATGCCGGCCATGTCGGGAATGATCGCTTCGATCTCGGTGATCCGGTGTTGCTTCAGAAAGTCTTCGATGTCTTGCATGTCTGTTCTCGTTATGTGGGTCGGCGCGCTCAGGCGAGCGCGGCGGCGGCCGCGGCGCGCGTGCGGGCGTTGCGGTGCGCGCGGCAGGCGTCGCCGAAGGCGCGGAAGATCGCGCTCGACAGCGGGTCGTGCGCATGCCGCCATTCCGGGTGCCATTGCACGGCGAGGGCGAAGGCCGGTGCATCGACGACGCTGACGGCCTCGATCAGGCCGTCCGGCGCGACGGCTTCGACGGCGAGGCCGGAACCGAGCTGCGCGATGCCCTGCTTGTGCAGCGAGTTCACGTGTACGTCGTCGCGGCCGCCGGCGAGCGTGTGCAGCACGCCGCCGGGCGTCAGGCGCACGACGTGCGCGGGGCCGTATTGCGTGTCCATCGGCGCGTCGTCGTCCTCGCGGTGATCGGCGAGGCCGGGCACTTCGTGCACGCGCTGATGCAGCGTGCCGCCGCAGACGACGTTCAGCTCCTGGAAGCCGCGGCATACGGCCAGCACGGGCACGCCCGCGACGATCGCCGCGCGCAGCAGCGGCAGCGTCGTCGCGTCGCGTGCGGGATCGTGCTTCGTGCCGGGGGCGCTCGGCTCGCCGCCGTACAGGTGCGGCTCGACGTTCGAATAGCTGCCGGTAAACAACAGGCCGTCGACCGTGGCGAGCACGTCGTCGGTCGACTGGCGATCGCCGAGCGCGGGCAGCACCATCGCGAGCGCGTGCGCGCCGTCGACGATCGCCGCGACGTACTTGTCGCCGACCGTGTGCGACGCATGTGCGCCGATTTGCGTGAGGTCGGCGGTGATGCCGACGAGGGGTTTCCTTTCCATGACGTCAATCAGTTGTCCGTAGGGCCATGACGTGCGTTGCGCGGGAAAATCGCGAAATGCAGGCGCGACACGGCCCCGCAGCCTGGCGAAATGCGCAAGGCCGCTGGTGAATGGGCGCAACGGGTTCGCGTGGCGATCCGCGCTGCGCGCGACGGTCAGGCCGTCGTTCGTTTCGTTGTGCTGCGCGACGCGGCAATGGATGCGCGAACGCGTTCCGTCACCGCGCGGACGGCGCGGCTAACGAGCAGGCAATTGAAACGAACGACGAGAAAAGGAGGAGAGGCGCTATGGCAGCAGCGACGCGACTTCGTCGGTATCGACGGCCACGAACGCACGTGCGGAAACGGCGTTGTGACGGCGAACGGAACGACGGGACAGGATGGTGTAGATCGACAGGTGAAGCAGGCGAGGACTATGCCAGCCGCAACTGCCATCGGAAGCGGGAGCAGCGCTGCGCAAACTTCGCACATCGCCTCGATCCCACCTCACCAGAGGGCCACGGACTCTCACGATTACACTCGACTGGTTTGTTGAAAGTATTGAACACCTGATCGTTTCGGCGCGCGAGGCGTTTAAAATAATCGAGGTGCCGGGCCGGCGTCATTTACATCGAAGGGCATCAATTTTTACGTTGGAATAACGTTTTTCGGTGCCGATGAATGGCCAATGACGCTGACCTGAGAGCCAGCATATACGAGCCAAAAACGGCGTCAAATGTTTTTTGACGGTCTCATGTCAGGGCTTTCCCGAGGCACTCCGAACAAAAGATTCGCAAACGGAATGATTCGCGGGGTGTTCATTATTTCGAACGCCTTTCAGGGTTTTCCCCGCTGATGCGCGGCATAAAGTGATTAGAATATTCAACGGCTGCGTAATGCCGTTCAACGCATCGTTTCACTTTTTCACCGCACTCCTATCGTGTCCGAAACCGAATCGATGTCCACCGAAGTCGCCGAGCGCCTGCGTTTCGTGCGCAACAAGCATGGCCTGTCGCAGCGCGAACTCGCGAAGCGGGCCGGCGTGACCAACGGCACGATCTCGCTGATCGAACAGGGGCGTGTGAGCCCGTCGGTCGGCTCGCTGAAGAAACTGCTCGAATGCATTCCGATGAGTCTCGCGGAGTTCTTCACGTTCGAACTCGTCGAATCGCGCTCGGTCGTATCGCGCCGTGACGAGATGCCGAATCTCGGCAACGACGCGCTCGCGTTTCATCTCGTCGGCGCGGGCGTGAAGGACCGCAACATGTGCATCATGCGCGAGATCTACCAGCCGCTCGCCGACACGGGGCCCGAGATGCTCGTGCACGCGGGGCACGAGGGCGGCGTGGTCGTGTCGGGCCGGCTCGAGCTCACCGTCGACGGCGCGACGTGGCTGCTCGACCCCGGAGACGGCTACTACTTCGAAAGCCGTTTGCCGCACCGTTTTCGCAATCCCAGCGCGGAACAGCTCTGCGAGGTCGTGTCGGCGAATTCGCCGGCCACCTTCTGACCGCGCATCACCGCATTCGCCGCCGGCAGCGTTGCCGTTGCGCGGCGTGCCGCAGCGCGAATGCCACGACAATTGAGGCATCCTGATGAACAAGTTGACTTTGGCTGACTGGCAGGACAAGGCGGCGTCGCTCGCGATCGACGGGCGCGCATTCATCGACGGCGCGTCGCGCGACGCGCACGGCGGCAGGACGTTCGACTGCGTGAGCCCGATCGACGGCCGCGTGCTCGCGAAGGTGGCCGATTGCGGCGAGGCCGACGTGAACGCCGCCGTCGCGGCCGCGCGCCGCGCGTTCGACGCCGGCGTGTGGGCCGGACTGAACCCGCGCGCGCGCAAGGCCGTGCTGCTGCGTTGGGCCGCGCTGATGCGCGAGCATCTCGACGAACTGTCGCTGCTCGAGACGCTCGATGCGGGCAAGCCGATCGGCGACACCACGACGGTCGACGTGCCGGGCGCCGCGTATTGCGTCGAATGGTTCGCCGAAGCGATCGACAAGGTCGGCGGCGAAGTCGCGCCGGCCGACCATCATCTCGTCGGTCTCGTCACGCGCGAGCCGGTCGGCGTGGTGGCGGCCGTCGTGCCGTGGAACTTCCCGCTCCTGATGGCCGCATGGAAGTTCGGCCCGGCGCTCGCGGCCGGCAACAGCGTCGTGCTGAAGCCGTCGGAGAAATCGCCGCTGACCGCGATCCGCGTCGCGCAGCTCGCATACGAGGCCGGCATCCCGGCCGGCGTGTTCAACGTCGTGCCGGGCGCGGGTGAGCCGGGCAAGCTGCTCGCGCTGCATCGCGATGTCGACTGCATCGCGTTCACCGGCTCCACCGCGGTCGGCAAGCTGATCATGCAGTACGCCGCGCAGTCCAACTTGAAGCGCGCGTGGCTCGAACTCGGCGGCAAGTCGCCGAACATCGTGCTGCCGGATTGTCCGGACCTCGACCGCGCCGCGCAGGCCGCGGCCGGCGCGATCTTCTACAACATGGGCGAGATGTGCACGGCCGGCTCGCGCCTGCTCGTGCATCGCGACATCAAGGACGCATTCATCGAGAAGCTGGTCGCGGCGGCGCGCGCGTACGTGCCGGGCAACCCGCTCGATCCGTCGGTATCGATGGGCGCGATCGTCGACGGGATCCAGCTCGAGCGCGTGCTCGGCTACATCGATGCCGGGCGCAAGGAGGGCACGCTCGTCACGGGCGGTGCGCGCGTGAAGGAGGAGACGGGCGGCTTCTACGTGGAGCCGACGGTGTTCGAGGTGAAGCCCGACGCGAAGATCGCGCGCGAGGAGATCTTCGGCCCGGTGCTGTCGGTGATCGTGTTCGACGATGTCGACGAGGCCGTGCGGATCGCGAACGATACCGAGTACGGGCTCGCGGCGGCCGTGTGGACGTCCAGCCTCACGACCGCGCACGACGTGTCGCGCCGGCTGCGGGCGGGCACGGTGTGGGTGAACTGCTACGACGAAGGCGGCGACATGAACTTCCCGTTCGGCGGCTACAAGCAGTCGGGCAATGGCCGCGACAAGTCGCTGCACGCGCTCGAGAAATACACCGAGCTGAAGTCGACGCTGATCCGGCTGCGCTGACGCGCGGCCGATGTGCGGGGCGCGGTGCCGACGGGCGCCGCGCCCGCGCGCGTCAGGCCGAGCGCAGTGCCGGGTGGAAGCCCGCGGCTTCGATGATCGACTGCACGCGTTCGGCGCCTTGTGCCGACTCGACCTTGACCGTCTTCGCGGCCACGTCGATGTCGAGCTTCGCGGCGGGGTCCGCTGCCGTCACGGCGCGCGTGATGGCATTGGCGCAGCCGCCGCAGGTCATGTCCTGGACTTCGAATTCCATCGTGTTCTCCTGGGTGGATGGGCGATTGAGAAACATGAGCAGCATGAAGCTTGCCATGGTGGGAAGGTCAAGCCTCTTCGATGCGTTCGGCGCCGCATAAGCAATTTGTAAAACTGAAGTCAGACGAATCGCAATCCGCCCGTCTGCGTCAGTCCGAATTTTTCCCGATTGACGCTCGGGTATTGTCGGCGAAATCTGGCGGAGCCTTGCGCGACAAGGTGCATGTCATGTCGGCGATGCACGATGTCCATGCCGTCAGTAAGGGTACTTGAAGAGGGAAATGCGAATCGATCTTACTATCGGTTCCCCTCGATATTTCATTTCGTTACCCGTATGAATCGCTTCGCTTTCGGTTTCGCACTGGCCCTGCTGGGCGCATCGGCAACGTCCGCATTCGCTGCCGACGACGTCGTCAACCTGACCCTGAAGGACCACAAGTTTTCGCCCGACGGCGTGACGATTCCGGCCGGCAAGAAGGTGAAGTTCGTCGTGAAGAACCTCGACGCGACGCCCGCGGAATTCGAAAGCGACGATTTCAAGGCAGAGAAGGTCGTGCCGGCCGGCAAGTCGGTCGAGATCCTGGTCGGGCCGCTGAAGGCCGGCACCTACGAGTTCCACGACGAGTATCACGAAGCGCAGTCGAAAACGCACCTGACCGTCAAATAAGCGGATATCGCCATGCTGTCTACCGCCCTGATCGTCTTTCGTGAAGTGCTCGAGGCCGCGCTGGTGGTTTCGATCGTGATGGCCGCGACGAAGGGCGTGCCGAGGCGCGGCTGGTGGGTCGGCGGCGGGCTCGTCGGCGGCGTGATCGGCGCCGGCCTGATCGCCGCGTTCGCCGACGTGATTTCGCAGTGGGCCTCCGGCATGGGGCAGGAAGTCTTCAACGCCGGCGTGATGTTCGTCGCGACGCTGATGCTGGCGTGGCACTGCATCTGGATGAGCCGCCACGGCCGCGAGATGGCGCTGCACATGGGCGAGGTCGGCCGGGCCGTCGCGGCCGGCAGCCGGCCGCTGACGGGGCTCGCGATCGTCGTCGGTGTCGCGGTGCTGCGCGAGGGCTCCGAGGCCGTGCTGTTCCTGTACGGCATCGCGGCGGGCGATCCGGGGCAGACGCCGCAGATGATCGTCGGCGGGCTGCTCGGCGTGCTGGGTGGCGCCGGGCTCGGCTACGCGATGTATGCGGGCCTGCTGCAGATTCCGCTCAAGCGCCTGTTCTCCGTCACCAACGCGCTGATCGTGCTGCTCGCGGCGGGGATGGCGAGCCAGTGCGTCGGCTTCCTGCTCGCCGCCGGCCTCGTGCCGTCGTGGGGCGATGCGGTCTGGGATACCTCGTGGCTGCTCAAGGAATCGAGCATCGTCGGCAAGGCGCTGCATACGCTGATCGGCTACACCGCGCGTCCGGCGGGGATCCAGATCGCGGCGTACGTCGTTACGCTGGTCGCGATCGTCGTGCTGGCACGGCTCGTCGGCCGGCCCCGGACGGTGGTGCCGCCGCCGCGGCCCGTTGCGTGAGCGGGCCCAGGCCGAATGCAGAAAGGGGCGTCATGGACGCCCCTTTTTTCTTGCGTTGATGACGGCGCGCGCAGCCGCGCGGCGCGTTCAGCGATGGTTGTCGATCCATGCGCGGGCCCATTCGAGCCCCGCTTCGCGCGCTTCGTCCTCGGTGTCGAACACGCCGAGCACGCCCGACGCTTCGACGAGCCGATTGTTCTGCGTGATCGTGCCGCTCGCCGCGAAGCGTTCGGGCTGCAGGATTTCGTCCTGCTGCAGGATCGAATGGCCCCAGATCTGGTAGCCGTGATAGGTCTGCGCTTCCATTATCGCGTCACCTCCGCGGAACGGCTGCCCGTGCCGACACGCAGCACATTGCCGTCCGGCGTGTATTGCCGCGGGATGTCCGAGAACTTGAGTGCGTGCGGCGTATCGGGCATGGCCGGCTGCATCACCGTGAGCCGGCCCGGCGCGGGCTGCGCGACCGGGCGCGGTGCGGCCGGGGTTTCGACCGTCGCGGCGGTCGGTCGATGCGGCGCGGTTTTCACGGCTTGTGCGACGCGGCGCTTGTGCGGCTTGACCGCAGCCTTCGGCTGCACGCTCGCGTGCTTTTCCACGGTCTTGCCGCCCGCGTGCGCGTCGGCACCCGGGCGCGCTGCCGGCGTACGGGCGTCCGGCGTACGCGCCGCCGGCAACCGTGCCTCGGGCGGGTTCCAGACTTCGACGTAGTGCTCGGCCGCCCAGCCCGTCGACGCGAAGCTCAGCGCCAGCAATCCGCATCCAAACAGTCTTACCATGGTCTCTCCGTCATCTTGCGTGCGGCTCGCGTCGCGTTGCGGTGCCCGGTGAGAAGGCGGCCGCTCATCCGTGCTCGGGGAGCACGTTTCACGAAAATACCTCGAGCCCGTGTTTCTCGACGATCTGCAACATGCGCGCGGCGATACCGCTCGGCCGCTTGTCGCCCTGTTCCCATTGGCGAATCGTCGACGTCGTCGTGTTCAAGTAGAGCGCGAACACGCTCTGGCTGACATTGACCGACTTACGGATGCGTGCGATCGCTTCCGGATCGAACTTCGGCGCCGCTTCGATGCAAAGGACGTCGTATTCGCGCATTGTCTTCTTGTCGATCTGCCGTGCGCGATAGAGACCCGACGCAGCGCTGTGGACCGCCTCCGTCGCGTCGCTCTTGAATCGGCTCTTAGCCATTGCAAATCTCCACCCACTCGTTCAGTGCGACCAGTGTCGCGATGTCGACGTCGGTGCGTCGACCGACATCCGCTGCGAGCTTTTTGAAGGCGCGCAGTTCGTGAGCGTCGATGTTGTCGCGGTCGCACTTGGCGAACAGGAACACGAACACCCACGTATGCCCGACCTTGCCCAGCACGATGCCGCGCTGGCGATTCCCGTCCAGACGCTTCTTCCAGACGTTGCCTCCGAGATCGACGCCCTGGCCCCGTGCCAGCTGTCGCACTGCGCGGCACAGTTCGCCATCGGCGATTCCCGCTTTTCCTGCTGCCTTGTGAAACCACTTCGTCTTGAATACGCGTCGTACGGAAGCAGACATGTCGAGCCAGTCAAGTTAGCACAGGATTATATACCACCAAGTGGTATATATTTTGACCTGGCCGAATGGCCTGCTTCACGCGGATACTCAGCCCCGACGGGCCGCTGGCCTCCCTCGCGGGAGGCACGCGTCATTCCACCGTCACCGACTTCGCGAGGTTGCGCGGCTTGTCGACGTCGGTGCCGCGCGCGCATGCGGTGTGATACGCGAGCAGCTGCAGCGGCACGACGTGCAGGATCGGCGACAGCTGCCCGTAGTGTTCCGGCATCCGGATCACGTGCAGGCCGTCGTCGTTGACGATCTGCGTGTCGGCATCCGCGAACACGTACAGCTCGCCGCCGCGTGCGCGCACTTCCTGCATGTTCGACTTCAGCTTCTCGAGCAGCGTGTCGTTCGGCGCGACCGTCACGACCGGCATCGCTTCGGTGACGAGCGCGAGCGGCCCGTGCTTCAGTTCGCCGGCCGGATAGGCCTCGGCGTGGATGTACGAGATTTCCTTCAGCTTCAGCGCGCCTTCGAGCGCGATCGGGTAGTGCAGCCCGCGGCCGAGGAACAGCGCGTTTTCCTTGCGTGCGAATTCCTCCGACCACGCGATGATCTGCGGCTCGAGCGCGAGCACGCTGTTCAGCGCGGCCGGCAGGTGGCGCAGCTCCTTCAGGAATTGCGCTTCCTGCGCGGCGTCGACGTGCCCGCGCAGCTTGCCGAGCGTCGCGGCCAGCACGAACAGCGCGACGAGCTGCGTCGTGAACGCCTTGGTCGACGCGACGCCGATCTCGGTGCCCGCGTGCGTCAGGAACTGCATCTCGGTGAGGCGCACCATCGCGCTCGTCGCGACGTTGCACACCGCGAGCGTATGCGTGTGGCCGAGCGACTGCGCGTGCTTGAGCGCGGCGAGCGTGTCGGCCGTCTCGCCCGACTGCGAGATCACCAGCACGAGCTGGCGCGGGTTCGGCACCGACTCGCGGTAGCGGTATTCGCTCGCGATCTCGACCTGGGTCGGGATCTTCGCGATCGATTCGAGCCAGTACTTCGCGGTGAGGCCCGAGTAGTAGCTCGTGCCGCACGCGAGGATCAGCAGGCTGTCGATGTTCGCGAACGCGGCGGGGGCCGCCTCGCCGAACAGCGTCGCGTCGAACGCTTCGGTTTGCGGCACGGTGTCGCCGATCGCGCGCGGCTGCTCGAAGATTTCCTTCTGCATGAAGTGGCGGTACGGACCCAGCTCGACCGCGCCGCCGTATGCGCTGACGACGCGGATCTCGCGCTGCGCGAGCGCGCCGTGGCGGTCGACGATCTTCACGCCGTCGAGCGACAGTTCGCACACGTCGCCTTCCTCGAGGAACGTGAAGCGGTCGGTGCTGCCGGCCAGCGCCAGTGCGTCGGATGCGAGGAAGTTCTCGCCGTCGCCGTGGCCGACGACGAGCGGCGAACCCTGGCGCGCGCCGACGACGGTGTGCGGCTGGTCCTTGTGCGTCACCGCGATCGCATACGCGCCGTGCAGCTGCTGCACGGCTTCGCGCACGGCCGCGAACAGGTCGCCGCGATACAGGCTGTGCACGAGGTGCGCGATGACTTCGGTGTCGGTCTGCGACACGAACTCGTAGCCCTTCGCGCGCAGCGCTTCGCGCAGCGTCTCGAAGTTCTCGATGATGCCGTTGTGCACCAGCGCGAGCGCGTTCGACGAGAAGATCGGGTGTGCGTTGTGCGTGACGGGCGCGCCGTGCGTCGCCCAGCGCGTGTGCGCGACGCCGGTCGTGCCTTCGAGATGCGATTCCTGCACCTGCGCGTCGAGATCGGCGACGCGCGCGACGCTGCGCGCGCGCTTCGGCGCGCCCGGCTCGAGCACGGCGACGCCGCACGAATCGTAGCCACGGTATTCGAGGCGCCGCAATCCTTCGATCAGCACCGGAACGATATTACGCTGCGCAACTGCGCCGACAATGCCGCACATGAATGGTCAATCCTGTAAGTCGACGCGGGCGCCGTCCGGGCGCCCGCTAAAGGTTCAGCTCTTCTTCTTGACCGGGCGGACGTAGCCGCTCTTCGCGGTCTGCGTCTTCTCGTTCAATGCGAGGACGCCTTCGGCGACGTCCTTCCAGATCGTCGTGCCGGCCGCGATCGTCACGCCGCGGCCGACGCGCACCGGCGCGACGAGCTGCGTGTCGGAGCCGACGAACACGTCGTCCTCGATCACGGTGCGGAACTTGTTCGCGCCGTCGTAGTTGCAGGTGATCGTGCCCGCGCCGATGTTCACGCGCGCGCCGATGTCGGCGTCGCCGATGTAGGTGAGGTGGTTCGCCTTCGAGCCGTGGCCGATCACCGCGTTCTTCACCTCGACGAAGTTGCCGACATGCGCTTCGTCGGCGAGCTGCGCGCCCGGACGCAGCCGCGCGTACGGGCCGATCACGGTGTTCGCGCCGAGCTCGGCGCCGTCGATGTGCGTGAACGCGTCGATGCGCGTGCCCGCGCCGATCGACGCGTTGCGGATCACGCAGTTCGCGCCGATCGTCACGTTGTCGGCGAGCGTCACGTTGCCTTCGAACACGCAGTTCACGTCGATCGACACGTCGCGGCCGCAGCGCAGCGTGCCGCGCACGTCGAGCCGCGCCGGATCGGCGAGCGTGACGCCGTCGACGAGCAGCGCATCGGCGACGTTGCGCTGATGGATGCGCTCGAGCTCCGCGAGCTGCGCCTTGCTGTTCACGCCGAGCGTTTCCCATTCCTCGTCGGGCTGCGCCGTGACGATCTCGAAGCCGGCCTCGATCGCGAGCTCGACGACGTCGGTCAGGTAGTACTCGCCCTGCGCGTTCTCGTTCTTCAGCGCGCCGAGCCACATCGACAGCTGCGCCGTGGGCGTGACGATGATGCCGGTGTTGATCTCGGCGATCCTCAGCTGCTCGGGCGACGCGTCCTTCTGCTCGACGATGCGCGTGACGAAGCCGGACGCGTCGCGCACGATGCGGCCGTAGCCGGTCGGGTCGTCGAGCGTGACGGTCAGAATTCCGTAGCGGCCGTCGCGCGCGGCGTCGACGAGACGCCGCAGCGTCGACGCGCGGGTGAGCGGCACGTCGCCGTACAGCACCAGCGTCGGTTGCGCGGGATCGAGCAGCGGCAGCGCCTGGCGTACCGCGTGGCCGGTGCCGAGCTGCTCGGCCTGCACCGCGAACTGGACGTCGGGCGCGGCGACGGTGGCCTGGACCTGCTCGGCGCCGTGACCGACGACGACGACGAGCCGCGACGGCTGCAGCGTGCGCGCGGTGGCGATGACGTGGGAGAGGAGCGGCCTGCCGGCCAGGGGATGGAGCACTTTCGGCAGCGCGGAACGCATGCGCTTGCCGGTGCCTGCCGCCAAAATCACGATATTCATGGCGCCAGCTTGTCAGAGGAGTTCGAAGCCGTCCATTTTAGCATGCGGCCCCCGTCGTTCCGGGCCTGTCGCGGCGGGGCGACAGCGCCGGAACGAGGCCGCGGCCCCGGTTCCGGCGGGTGTTCGGACCCCGCTTACAGGTCGTCGAACTGGACGATCGAGATCGGTTTCGCCGAGCCCGGCGCGGCGGTCTCGTCGCCGGACGCGCACGGCTCCTCGTCGAACGCGATGTCGCCCTGCGGATCGGCCTCGCCGGTCGCGCGCAGCGACGCGAACGGGAACTGGGTCGTATCCATCAGGTGCGACGGCACGACGTTCGCGAGCGCGCTGAACATGTTGTCGACGCGGCCCGGGAAGCGCTTGTCCCATTCGCGGATCAGCGCCTTCATTTCCGCGCGCTTCAGGTTCGGCTGGCTGCCGCACAGGTTGCACGGGATGATCGGGAATTCGCGCAGCTCGGCGTATTTCTCGAGATCGGTTTCCTTCACGTAAGCGAGCGGGCGGATCACGACGTTCCTGCCGTCGTCCGACTGCAGCTTCGGCGGCATTCCCTTCAGCTTGCCGCCGTAGAACATGTTGAGCAGCAGCGTCTGCAGGATGTCGTCGCGGTGGTGGCCGAGCGCGATCTTGGTCGCGCCGAGCTCGCCGGCCACGCGGTACAGGATCCCGCGGCGCAGCCGCGAGCACAGCGAGCAGGTCGTCTTGCCTTCGGGCACGAGCCGCTTGACGATGCTGTAGGTGTCCTGGTTCTCGATGTGGAACGGCACGCCGACCTGCGTCAGGTATTCGGGCAGCACGTGCTCGGGGAAGCCCGGCTGCTTCTGGTCGAGGTTGACCGCGACGATGTCGAAGTCGATCGGCGCGCGCTCGCGCAGGCGCAGCAGCACGTCGAGCATCGCGTAGCTGTCCTTGCCGCCCGACAGGCACACCATCACCTTGTCGCCCTGCTCGATCATGTTGTAGTCGCCGATCGCCTGGCCGACCTGGCGCACGATCCGCTTGAACAGCTTGTTGTTCTCGTACGCTTCCTTCTGCTCGCGGCGCGTCAGCGCGCGGCGGCCGGTGTCGGCGGCGGTGGCTTCGATGGCGGCGCCATCGGCCGCCGTGTCGTTCATGTGGGGGGCGTTCATGCGCGCTCCTCGTCCTTGATGCGAAAGACTTCGACGCCGACGGCGTCGCAGTCCGGATAGGCGTCCGGTTTCTCGGTACAGACGCGTACCGCGCGCACGGCGTCGTGCGCCAGCAGGTTCGCGGCGATCGCGTCGCACAGCGTTTCCTGCAGGTGGATGTGGCCGCGCGCCACGCACTGCGCGACGCTCTGCTTCATCAGGTCGTAGTCGACGACTTCATGCAGCCGGTCGTCGACGGGGGTGGACAGCGCGAGCGGCACGAACAGGTCGACGTTGATGACGACGCGCTGCTCGCCGCGCTTCTCGTGTTCGAAGGCCCCGATGTTGATGTGCACCTCGTAGTCGCGCAGGTAGAGCCTGCGGCAGTCCGCGAGGCGGGGGTGCAGGAGAGCGGAAAACATGGTCGTCCCAGTCAAATTGGCGTGCGCGCACGCAAAGCGGCGCGGGCGGCGGCGATCAGGCCGCGCGATCCGCGCAGTTCATTCATTCGGGCCGGCGGCGTGCGGCACCAGGTGCTCGCCGCCGTCGACGGTCAGCGTCGCGCCCGTGACGCCGGGCGCGCTCGCGAGATAGCAGGCCGCCGCCGCGATGTCGTTCGCGTGCGGCGCATGGCCGCGCACGAGCGCCGCGACGCGCACTTTCGGCGCGAGGGCCAGCGCCAGCGCGGCGGTCGCGCGGTTCAGCGCGGCCTGCATCAGCGCATGCGACAGCTGCGCCGGCGCCGGGTGAAACAGGGCCTGATCCAGCACGTGGATCGCGCACGCGCGCAGCGATTCGTCGTCGCGCGCGGCGTCGGGCGTCGCGTCGGCAAGCGCCCGGGCCAGCGCGAGCGGCGCCGTCACGTTGCGCGCGAGCGCAGCGGCGAGCGATGCGCCATCCACGGTGTGCGCGTCGTCGGTGCCGGCGCAGGCACTCACGAACACCGCGCAGGCGGGCCGTCCGAGCGCCGCGCCGCACGCGGCGACGAGCGCGGCCGCGTCGGTTTCCAGGGCCAGATCGGCGTCGAGCACGGCTGCACGGCGGCCGTGGGCGGCGACTTCGGCGACGAGCGCGTCGGCGGCCGCGCGCGGCGCGCCGGGGCTGCGCTGCAGCGCGACGTCCCAGCCGCGCTGCGCGAATCCGGTCGCGAGCGCACGACCGAGCGACGCGGCGTCGGCCGCGCTGCCCAGCGCGCCGGCGACGAGCGCGATGCGCGGGGTCGACGTATCGGCTGAAACGGTCATTTACAATGCCGGGATGAACCCGAAAGCTCACGAACCCGCTAGTTTACCTGCTCCCGGCCCTGACGCGCTCGCGCAGTCCGAAACCCTTGCCGCGCAACTGCGCGACGAGATCGCGGCGGCCGGCGGCTGGCTGCCGTTCGACCGCTTCATGGAGCGCGCGCTGTATGCGCCCGGCCTCGGCTATTACAGCGGCGGCGCGCGCAAGTTCGGCCGCCGCGCCGACGACGGCAGCGACTTCGTGACGGCCCCCGAGCTGTCGCCGCTGTTCGCGCAGACGCTCGCGAATCCCGTCGGGCAAGCGTTGACGGCAAGCGGCACGCGCCGCGTGATGGAGTTCGGCGCGGGCACGGGCAAGCTCGCGGCCGGGCTGCTCGCGGCGCTCGATGCGCTCGGCGTCGAACTCGACGAATACCTGATCGTCGACCTGTCCGGCGAGCTGCGCGAACGCCAGCGCGACACGATCGCGGCGGTCGCGCCGACGCTCGCCGGGAAGGTGCGCTGGCTCGACGCGCTGCCCGAGCACTTCGACGGCGTCGTGGTCGGCAACGAGGTGCTCGACGCGATGCCGGTGCGCCTCTTCGCGAAAGCGGACGGCGCGTGGCTCGAGCGCGGCGTCGCGCTCGACGCGCGGCACGCGTTCGTGTTCGACGACCGGCCCGCCGGTGCGGCCGGCCTGCCGCCGGTGCTCGCGACGCTCGACGTCGACGACGGCTACGTGACGGAGACGCACGAAGCCGCGCTGGCGTTCACGCGTACCGTCTGCACGATGCTCGGACGCGGCGCGGTGCTGCTGGTCGACTACGGGTTCCCCGCGCACGAGTACTACCATCCGCAGCGCGACCGCGGCACGCTGATGTGCCACTACCGCCACCACGCGCATGACGACGCGTTCCTGTATCCGGGGCTGCAGGACATCACCGCGCACGTCGAATTCACCGGCATCTACGACGCGGGCGTCGCGACCGGCGCGGACCTCCTCGGCTACACGTCGCAGGCGCGTTTCCTGTTGAACGCGGGCATCACCGACGCGCTGGCCGCGATCGATCCGTCCGACATCCACCAGTTCCTGCCGGCCGCGAACGCGGTGCAGAAGCTGATCTCGGAAGCCGAGATGGGCGAGCTGTTCAAGGTGATCGCATTCTCGCGCGGGATCGACGGCACGCTCGACGCATTCGCGCGCGGCGACCGCTCGCACGCGCTCTGACGGGGCGCCCGGGATGCTGCGCTGGCTGATGGCGTCGTTCGTCGCGGTGATGATCCTGACGCGCTGCTGGCCGTGGCTCGGCAAGGTCGGCATCGGGCGGATGCCGGGCGACGTCACGCTGACGCTCGGCGGGCGGCGCTACCCGTTCCCGTTCATGTCGACGCTGGTGCTGACGATGCTGGTGTCGATGGTGGCGCGGCTGCTCTGAGCCGCGCCGAATGCGGCGGCGCGCCGCGACCGGGCCGCGGCGCGCGTGTGATGATTCGGCGCGTCACGGTTCGCGCGTCACAGCTCGATTTCGCCGAGGATCCGGTGCGCGAGCGCCTTCGCTTCGTTGAACGCCTCTTCCTCGCTCGGACTCGTCGTGTGGACGTCGTAGCGCATGTTTTCCGTCTCGTCGCCGTCGTCCCGGGCGAGGATCACGTAACCCTGGAACTGTCCGTTGGCGGCGTGCTGCGTGTGCGCCTTGGCCGTGTAGATGCCTTTCGTGAACGTGTTCGTGTCCATCGTGCCTCTCCCGCAATAGGACACTTCATCGTAGCACTGCGGCGCAGCATGTACAGCGCCGCTAATCGGCGACCGATCAGCGCGCCGTCATCGTCCCGTCACCGTTCGAGCAGCGCGACGACCTCGTCGAGCGTCGGCGCATGCGCGCCCGTATGCCGGCACGCGGCGGCGCCCGCCGCGAGCGCGAACGCGAGATGCTCGCGCCACGACCGCTGCGGCGCGGCCATCAGGCTGAACAGCATGCCGCCGATCGACGCGTCGCCCGCGCCGACGGTGTCGACCACCTCGACGCGCGGCGGACTGGCTTCGAGCACGTCGCCGTCCGCGTAAAGCGTCGACGGCTGCGCGCCGCGCGTGACGAGCACCGCCGCGCGCGGATTCAGCGCGCGCACCGCGGCGACCGCATCGGGGCCGTCGCCGCCGAACAGGTGGCGCAGGTCCTCGTCGGACACCTTGATCAGGTCGGCGAGCGCGGCCATCTTCTCGAGCGTCGGCCGGTACGCGGCCGTCATCAGGTTCCGGTAGTTCGGATCGAAGCTGATCTTCACGCCGCGCGCGTGCAGCTCCGCCGCGAGCGCGACGAGCGTGCCCGCGAGCGGTTCGCGCACGAGGCTGATGCAGCCGAAGTGCGCCCACTTCACGTGCCCGGCCCAGCCGGCCGGCAGCCGCGCCGGGTCGAACGCGAGATCGGCGCTCGCTTCGCCGATGAAGAAGTACGCGGGCGGCCGCGTCTCGTGGACGATCGCGAGCAGCGGCGCACGCGGCACGCGCTGCAGGAAGCGCAGGTCGAGCCCGGCCGCCTCGCTGGTGCGCCACAGCACGTCGGAGAAGCAGTCTTCGCCGATCGCGCCTGCGAGCGCGCTCGGCACGCCGAGCCGCGCGACCGCGCGCGCGACGTTCCAGCCGGCGCCGCCCGGCACCGAGGTCCACTGCGCGTCGCCCGCGCGCACCATGTCGGTCAGGATGTCGCCCGCCGACACGAAGGCCGGAAAGGTGCCGCCGCTCATTGCGTCGGCTCGCTGCGCGCCGCGCGCGCGAGGGTCGCGAGCACGTCGTAGCATGCGCCCATCGTGTGATAGTCGGTCTTGCCGGCCGGGCTTTTCTCGTCGCTGTACTTGCGGTTGTCGCAGGTGAGGATCCGGTACCACGCGCCGTAGCGGTGATCGACGAAATGCGCCCAGCTGTAGCGCCAGATCTCGTCGTACCAGTCCCAGAAGCGCTCGCTGCCGGTGCGCGCGCCGAGCATCGCGGCCGCCGCGAAGGTTTCCGCCTGCACCCAGAAATACTTGTTGTGGTCGCAGATCGTGAAGTCGGGGCCGAAGCCGTAGCAGAGGCCGCCGTGATCGGCGTCCCACGCATGCGTGAGCGCCGCATCGAACAGCTCGGCCGCGCGCGGCACGAGCCAGTCGAGCGGGCGGTGCCGCTCCAGGATCAGCAGCAGCTTCGCCCATTCGGTCTGGTGCCCGGGCTGGAAGCCCCACGGACGGAAGATGTTCGAGCTGTCTTCCTTGTTGTAGTCCCAGTCGACCGACCAGTCCGCATGGTAGTGCTCCCACACGAGGCCGCCCGACAGCGAAGCCTGGCGCTGCGTGATGTGGGTCGCGAGTTTTTCCGCGCGATCGAGATAGGTGAGATGGCCGGTCGCCTCGTATGCCGCGAGCAGCGCTTCCGTCATGTGCATGTTCGCGTTCTGGCCGCGGTACGACGACACGTTCCAGTTCGGCGTCGCGTCGTCCGCGTAGAGGCCGGCGGCCGCGTCCCAGAAGCGGTGCTCGGCGAGCTCGTAGGTCGACGCGATCAGCGCGCGCGCTTCGTCGATGCCGGCCATCGTCGCGTGCGCGGCGGCCAGCAGCACGAACGCGAGCCCGTAGCAGTGGCGCGTGCCGTCGAGCGTCGCGCGTTTCGTGCCGTCGCGCCAGTCGAGTTCCCAGTCGTAGCCCTGCAGCGCTTCGTCCCAGTGCGCGTCGCGCAGGAAGCGCAGCCCGTGGCGGGCGTAGTCGAGGTGGCGCGGATCGCCGAAATGCCGGTACGCCATCGCGTAGTTGAAGACGAACCGGCAGCTGCTGACCAGGTGCCGCGACGTGCGGTTGTAGATGCTGCCGTCGTCGCGGAAGTAATGGTAGAAGCCGCCCGTCGGGTCGAACGCGTTCTGCGCGTAGAAGCGCAGCGTGTCCTCGATGTGCGACAGCAGGAACGACGGATCGCGGAAGCTCGCGACGAACGGTGCCGTTTGCGCGTGGGCGGCCGGCGCGGCCGTGCGGGATTGGACCGGGGGCATGTTCATGATTCGGTGACCGTGGCGGTATCGAGTGCCGGTGAGCCGGCGGGCTGGCTGCTGGCCCGTACGATCAGTTCGACGGGCA
The DNA here is from genome assembly GCF_001521935.1 of Burkholderia sp. RF7-non_BP4. NCBI lineage: Bacteria > Pseudomonadati > Pseudomonadota > Betaproteobacteria > Burkholderiales > Burkholderiaceae > Burkholderia > Burkholderia sp. RF7-non_BP4. Next base: position 17,684 of record NZ_LOTA01000002.1, read on the forward strand.
GGGAGATCTCGGTGTGCTCGGGCGATTCGGCGAGCAGCAGTTCGACGCCGCGGCGGCCGAGCGCTTCCTTGTCGACGGCGAGCGTCGTGAGCGGCGGATTCGCGTGCGCGGCGGCCGGGATGTCGTCGAAGCCGACGATCGCGATGTCTTCCGGAATCCGCACGCCGCGCGCGATGCACACGCGCTGCGCGGCCAGCGCGGCGGCGTCGTTGTACGCGAACACGGCGTCCGGGCGCGGGCCGGGCGCGTCGAGCAGTTGCTGCATCGCGCGCGCGGCGCCGGTGTCGGGGTCGAGCCCGGCGTCGATCGTCACTTCGTACGCGGGATCGAACAGCCGCCCGGCCTCGAAGAACGCGCGGCGATAGCCGATCGCGCGCTGCGCGATGCTGAAGTGCGCGGCCGAGCCGCCGATGAACGCGATCCGCGAGCGGCCGATGGCGAGCAGGTGGCGCATCGCGAGCGCCGCGCCCGTCGCGTTGTCGATGTTCACCGAGCGCAGGCCGGGCGCCCACAGGTCGATCAGCACGAGCGGCCGGCCGGTCGCGGCGAGCGCCTCGATCGTCTCCGGCTCGATGAAGCCGGCCACCGCGATCGCGTCGGGCGCGTGCGGGCGCATCTGGCGCAGCACGTCGTCGTTGGGGCCGACCGTGAGCAGCGTCGGCACGATGCCGCGCTCGCGGCACGCGTCCTCGACGCCGTGCAGCACGTGCGAGAAGAACGGGCTCGCGGGAAAGCGGTTGTGCTGGCGGTGCAGCAGGAAGGTGAGCCGGCGGATGCGCGGGCGCAACTGGGCCGGGTCGTAGCCGAGCTGCTGCGCGATCTCGACGATGCGCGCCCGCGTGGCTTCCGACAGGCCCGGCTGGTTTTTCAGCGCGCGGGAGACGGTGCCGATCGAGACCTCTGCCGCCCGCGCTACGTCGCGAATGGTGGTGCCCATCGTTCGGGTCCGGTTTGTTTAGGGTGACGGCGATTGTATAGTAAAACGCCGAGCCAAATTCGGGCCGGATAACCGGGGAATACCCGGAAATAACGGGTTTTTACGCGCTAATCTGCGAAAACGACGTTACTAAAAATACTAAACAAAACGCGGAAAAGGCAAGGTGATCGCACGGAAAGGGGCGCACGCGTTCGGATGCCTGGTCCGCGAGGGGCGGGCCAGGCGAACGGCAGGCCGTTGCCGGCAATCGGGCGCGCGCGACACCGTCGTCGCCGTTCTTGCCGGCCGGCAGCGCGCTTGCATCCGGCAACCGCCTGCCGGTTCAGCCCGCCGCCGCGTGCGGCGGCCCGCCGCGATCGCGCAGCGCCGCGCGGCCGGCATCGAGATCGACGACCGCGAGCCCGCCCGGCTGCTGTTTCGCGCGCCGCTTCGCGAGCGCCGCGACCGACGCGATCTCGTCGCTGCCGTAGCGCATCGCGCCGTTCGCACCGGCCGGCACGCCGACCGCGCCGATCGCCATCGTGACGAAGCCGAAGAATGCGGGGTTGCCGTGGCGGTCCTCGCCGCGCAGCCCGCCCGCCAGCCGGTCGGCCTGCGTGTAGAAACGCCGCGCGCCGTCGTTGAAGTGCGCGATCGCGTCGGCCGCGCGCGCGTGCCAGTCGTCGCGCTGGAACAGCACGAGGAAATCGTCGCCGCCGACGTGCCCGAGAAAGTCGCGCTGCGGATCGCACACGCCGGCCAGCACCGTCGCCGCGAACTTCAGCACTTCGTCGCCCTGCCAGTAGCCGTACTGGTCGTTGAACGGCTTGAACTGGTTCAGGTCGACGTAGCACGCGTGGAAGCCGGCGTCGCGCGCCAGCAGGCGCTCGATGTGCGCGCTGATCGGGATGTTGCCGGGCAGGAAGGTCAGCGGATTCGCATAGCGCGCGGCCTCGATGCGCATCTCGGTCACCGCGCGCACGAGGCTCTCGCCGGTGCCGAGCCCGACGTAGCGGCCGTGCTCGGTGATCACGAAGCCGTCCGCGAGGTAGCGCTGGTCGTGGCTCGCGAGCAGCATCGCGAGCTGCTCGACCGTCGTCGCGTTGTCGATCATCAGCGGCGCGTCGTTCGCGAACTGCAGGCACGGCTTCTTTCCGAACACCTCGCGGTGGTAAGGCAGCGTGAAGCGGTCGATGAAGCCGCGCCGGTTCACGAGCGCGACCGGCCGCCCGCATTCGACGAGCGCGACCGCGTGCAGGCCGGGCATCCGGTTGAACAGGTCGAGCACGTCGTTGCTGGTCGCGTCGCGCGGCAGCGCCGGCGCGGGGACGAGCATCTTCGCCGCGATCGTGCTTGCGGGCCGCACGGCGCGGGTCGCACCGGGGAACACCGCGATGTGCGGTGCGCGGATCGCGTCGCGCGCGGCCGGCGCGACGACCCGCGACGGTTGCGCGTCCGGCCGGCCGAGCAGGAAGCCCTGCACGCAGCAGATGCCCATGTCGCGCACGACGATCAGGTCGCACTCGTTCTCGATCCCCTCCGCGATCAGCTTCGCGCCGCTCGCGTGCGCGAAGTGCTGCATCGCCCGGACCGCCTCGAACTTGAGCGGATCGCGCGCGATGTCGTGGATGAAGAAGCGGTCGATCTTCACGACGTCCGGGTGCAGGCGCAGCCACAGGTTCATGCTCGCGTTCGCGGTGCCGTAGTCGTCGAGCGCGAACTGGATGCCGGCGTCGCGCAGCGATGCGACCGCCGGCCCGATGTGCGCGACGTCCGGCATCGCGGTCTGCTCGGTCAGCTCGATCACGATGCGCTCCGCGCCGACCCGCGCGCGGCCGAGCAGTTGCCGCGCGCGCTCGCGTTCGCGCGCGAGTTGCAGGATCGTGTTCGCGCTGAAGTTGAGGAACAGCTTGCCGTCGCAGCCGAGCGCCGCGAACGCGTCGAGGCAGGTGAGGGCGGCTGCCTGTTCGAGCGCGACGGTCGCGCCGTCGCGGGCGGCCTGCGCGAACAGCGCGGCCGGCGTCTCGAGGTCGGTGCCGCGCGGGCCGCGGATCAGGCCTTCGTAGCCGACGACCATGCCCGACCCGAGGTCGACGATCGGCTGGAACACGGCCGCGAGCGCACGCTCCGCGATCAGGCGCGTGGTGGAGACGGCGGGCGGGACGGAATGAGGCGCGGGCATGGGCGAGGGCGGCCGAGGCGACGGGACGCCCGACTTTAACGGCAGCGCGCGCGGAGAATTGAATGAAGATTTCGTGACGCGATGCGCGTCGATGGTGCATGCGTCGCTTTGGGAGGGCGGTGGGGCGGCGGAGAAAGCGGACGAAGCGGAAAGCGGAAAGCGGAAAGCGGAAAGCGGAAAGACGCGAATCCACCCGCGCGGCCAGCCATGCCGGCCGCGCAGCCTCCCGCGTCAGCGTTTGCCCGCGCTCAGCGCACCGCGTCCGCGTGCGGCACCGGCCGCACCCTCGTCGCCGTCACGCTCGCCGCGCATGTCGCGCGCGCCCCAGCGCTGCGCGAGCGCCGCGCACGCCATCAGCTGGATCTGGTGGAACAGCATCAGCGGCAGCACGATCGCGCCGACCGCCTGCGCGGAGAAGATCACCTTCGCCATCGGCACGCCGGCCGCGAGGCTCTTCTTCGAGCCGCAGAAGATGATCGTGATCTGGTCGGCGCGGTTGAAGCCGAGCCGCTTGCTGACGAACGTGGTCAGCACCAGCGCGATCGCGAGCAGCACGACGTTGACGACCAGCAGGCCGCCGAGCGCGCGCGCCGGCATCTGGTGCCAGAGCCCCTGGTTCACGGCCTCGCTGAACGCGACGTAGACGACGAGCAGGATCGAGCCCTGGTCGACGAAACGCAGCACGCCGCGATTGCGTTCGATCCAGCCGCCGATCACGGGCCGCAGCAGCTGGCCGGCGACGAACGGCACGAGCAGCTGCATCACGATGCTCCCGACGGTGCTCCACGGCGACGCGGCCGCGGCCGACTGCGACGTGATCATCAGCCCGACGAGCGCCGGCGTCACGAAGATTCCGAGCAGGCTCGACGCGGATGCCGCGCACACGGCGGCCGGCACGTTGCCCTTCGCGATCGACGTGAACGCGATCGACGACTGGACCGTCGACGGCAGCGTGCACAGAAACAGCACGCCGGCGTAGAGCGCCGGCGTGACGAGCGGCTGCAGCACGGGCTTCAGCGCGAGGCCGAGCAGCGGGAACAGCGCGAACGTGCTGAGCAGCACGACCGCATGCAGCCGCCAGTGGGTCGCGCCCGCGACGACGGCTTCGCGCGACAGCTTCGCGCCGTGCAGGAAGAACAGCAGGCCGACCGCGATGTTGGTCGCCCAGTTGAACGCGTGGGCGGCCGGGCCGCGGCACGGCAGCAGGCTCGCGAGCACGACGGTGCCGACCAGCGCGAGCGTGAAGTTGTCGGGAAGGAAACGGGGACGGGCCATCGGGAACTCGATTCGGAAACGGCAGGCGCGCATGTCGCGCGCGCGAAGCCGATATTGTCCCGGTTGGTCATTCAATACACAAATTCATTGTGCGAATCGATTGATGAATCGACGGCATAGGGCGGCGGGCGCCAGAGAGGGGCGGCCGATGCGCAGAACGGCAGAAGAATGTTCTGCCGCGATTGCGCCCTGAAGTGAAAAAACCTAGCAGTAACATGGTGTTACACCGATGCCCGCGACCTAACACTTTTTGGCTCGACACCGTTTCGGGCCGCTCATAAATTACTGCTGAAAGGCTTGCGTCGGCCGGAAACGCCCGGCGGCGAGCGGTAACAGGCACTGAATGATGACGGAACGGGTGAAACGGAAGGTCGGACGATGGGTGGCAGGCGTGCTCGGCGCACTGCTGATGCCGCTCGCGCTCGCGCAACCGCCGCACGGCGGTCAGGCGTTCGGCGGCGGTCACGGCTTCGGTCACGGTTTCGGTGGCGGCGACATGCGCGCTTTCGGCCAGCCGGCCGGCAACGCGCCGGTCTGGCGCCGGACGCTGCCGCCGGGCGGCGCGCGTGCCGGCGGCGTGAGCGGTTACGGTTCCCGCTGGGGGCTGCGGCCGACGCCGTCCTACGGCCATTACGCCGCGCAAAGCCCGTATCGTCCGATCAGCGCCGACTCCCGCCAGATGCCGCGCCCGCAGGCCGGCGGCAACGTACCGCTGCGCGCCGGCTCGATCCGCGCCGACGTCGCGCGCTACAACGAGGAGCGCGGCGGCCGTCCGATGCCGCCCCCCCGCGCGCAGGAAGAACCGTCGCACTCGCCGTTTTTCTCCCCGTTCTACCGAAACTGAGCGCCCCGCGCGTTCGTCCCCCCGCCGGCTGTGATGCGAATTCGCCACAGTCGCGCGCATATTTCCGCTGATTTTCCCGCCGCATTGCGCTATCTTTCGCGCCCGGCACGCGCGCGCCCTGCGGCCGTCCCGTCGCGTGCCCGCTCCGCGCGCGGCCGCTGCGGCGCGCCTGGCCATGTGCCGATGCCGCGAAGTTAATGCCGCTGCTATACCCGCAATAAGTGTGCGCAATTTTGACCGGACGCACGATCCGTAAAGATGGCTGCGCCCCGAACGACGCAAGCAATCGGCTCCAAAAAACAACGCTCGCGCCACTCATCGACATTCGACAAAACCTGGAGATCCCATGAAAGCATTCGCTCGCCGTGCGTCGCGCACGTCCGTCAAGCTGATCGCCGCGGCCGCCTGCGTGGCCGCAACCGCACCCGTCCACGCGCAGTCGAGCGTCTCGCTCTACGGTCAGGTCGACGAATGGGTCGGCGCAACCAAGTTCCCGGGCGGCGATCGCGCATGGAACGTGTCGGGCGGCGGGATGTCGACGTCGTACTGGGGCCTGCACGGCGCAGAGGATCTCGGCAACGGCTACAAGGCGATCTTCACGCTGGAGAGCTTCTTCCGTGCGCAGAACGGCCAGTTCGGCCGCTTCCAGGGCGACACGTTCTTCGCGCGCAACGCATACGTCGGCGTCAGCTCGCCGTACGGCACGGTGACGGCGGGCCGCCTGACGACGCACCTGTTCCTGTCGACGATCCTGTTCAACCCGTTCTACGACTCGTACACCTTCTCGCCGATGGTGTACCACGTGTTCCTCGGCCTCGGCACGTTCCCGACCTATCCGAGCGACCAGGGCGCGGTCGGCGATTCGGGCTGGAACAACGCGCTGTCCTACACGTCGCCTTCGTTCGGTGGCCTGAATTTCGCGGCGATGTACGCGCTCGGCAACACGGCCGGCGACAACCGCTCGAAGAAGTGGAGTGCGCAGTTCAACTACGCGAACGGCCCGTTTGCCGCGACCGCCGTCTACCAGTACGTGAACTTCAACAACGGCCCGCAGGACCTGAGCTCGCTCGTGACCGGCATGAAGAGCCAGGGCATCGGGCTGGTCGGCGCGACCTACGACCTGAAGTACGTGAAGCTGTTCGGCCAGTACATGTATACGAAGAACGACCAGGTTGCCGGCAGCTGGCACGTGAACACCGCGCAGGGCGGCGTGTCGGTGCCGCTCGGCGTCGGCAACGCGATGGCGTCGTATGCATACTCGCGCGACGGCGGCGGCCTCGACCAGACGCGCCAGACCTGGGCCGTCGGCTACGACTATCCGCTGTCCAAGCGCACCGACGTCTACGCTGCCTACATGAACGACCACATCAGCGGCCTGTCGAGCGGCAACACGTTCGGCGCGGGCATTCGCGCGAAGTTCTGACGATTCGTTCGCCGGACGCGCACACGCAGTGCGCGTCCCGCCTGCCGGTCTTCCGCCCCCGAAACGGCGCCGCTTCCCGCGGCGCCGTTTTGCCTTTGTTGACCTTCTTGTTTCCTTGCCTTTGTTACCCTATCTCGTAATTGCATGATTACCAGGAATTGCGAGCTAGTTCGATGGATACCCTCGTCAGCATGAATGTGTTTCGCTACGTCGTCGAAGTGGGCAGCTTCGTCGGCGCGGCCGAGCGCATGCAGATGTCGGCCGCGATGGCGAGCAAGCACGTGATGCATCTCGAGCAGCAGCTCGGCGCGCGGCTGCTGCATCGCACGACACGACGTGTCGCGCCGACCGAGGCGGGACGCGAATACTATGAGCGCCTCGTGCAGGCGCTGTCGGAACTCGACGAAGCCGGACAGGCGGTCGGCGCCGCGAGCGTCGTGCCGCAGGGCCGCCTGCGCGTGACGTCGCTGTCCGCGTTCGGATTGCGGCACGTGATGCAGGCCGTCACCGATTATGCGGGCCGGTTCCCGGACGTGACCGTCGACATGACGCTGTCCGATCGCGTGGTCGACCTGATCGAGGAAGGCTACGACGTCGCGGTGCGCGCGGCGCCGAACGGGCTGAAATCGTCGTCGCTGGTCGCGCGGCAGATCGCCACCGCACACATCCTGCTGGTCGCGTCGCCCGAGTATCTGGAGAAGCACGGCACGCCTCAGACGATTGCCGATCTCGCGCATCACAATTACCTGCGCCGCGATTCGAATTCGACGATGCTCGATTCGCTGGTGATCGACGCGGCCGCCGCGTCGCGCGTGAACCTGAACGGCAACCTGATCGTGAACCATCTCGAGGGGCTGCGCGCGGCGGTGCTCGCCGGCGCGGGCATCGCGCTGCTCGGCACCGAGGTGATCGGCGACGACATCGAATCCGGCCGTCTCGTGCCGGTGCTGCTCGACTCGGTGCCGCCGCACGAAGCGCCGATCTACGCGGTGTATGCGAGCCGCCGTCATGTATCGGCGAAGGTGCGCTCGTTCGTCGACTTCCTCGCCGCACGTTTCGAAGGTCAGTCGCTGTGCCCGTCGATCGAGGCGCGCCTGCGCGTGCTGCCGATCACGCGGATCAAGCGCGCGGGCTGACCGCCGTCTGCCGCCCGCGCGGCGGACATGAAAAAAGCGCGAGCCGTTGCGGTTCGCGCTTTTTTGTTTTTGCCCGACGTCATGCGCGGCGGCGGCGCAACCCGCCGCCCGCATCAGCGTGCGATGCCGAGCCGTGCCTTCGCGTCGTCGTATTCGCGCTTCAGCCGCTCGACGAGCGCGCCGACGCTCGGCAGGTCGTCCATCAGGCCGACGCCCTGGCCGGCACCCCAGATGTCCTTCCACGCCTTCGCCTTGTCGCCGCCGAAATTCATCTTCGACTTGTCCGATTCCGGCAGCGCGTCCGGATCGAGGCCGGCCTTCTCGATGCTCTCGCGAATGTAGTTGCCGTGCACGCCGGTGAAGAGGTTCGTGTAAATGATGTCGGACGATTTCGCATTGACGATCGCGCGCTTGTAGTCCTCGGCCGCGTGCGCTTCCTGCGTCGCGATGAAGCGCGTGCCCATGTACGCGAGGTCGGCGCCCATCGCCTGCGCGGCGAGGATCGAGCCGCCGTTCGCGATCGAGCCCGACAGCACGATCGGCCCGTCGAACATCTTGCGCACTTCGCCGACGAGCGCGAACGGCGACGTCGTGCCCGCGTGGCCGCCGGCGCCGGCCGCGACGAGGATCAGCCCGTCGACGCCGGCTTCGAGCGCCTTCTGCGCGTGGCGCAGGTTGATCACGTCGTGCAGCACGATGCCGCCGTAACCGTGCACCGCGTCGACGATCTCGCGCGCCGGCGCGCGCAGGCTCGTGATGAAGATCGGCACCTTGTGGTCGACGCACACGCGCACGTCATGCTCGAGCCGTACGTTCGACTGGTGGACGATCTGGTTGACCGCGATCGGGCCGATCACCGCATCCGGGTGCTTCGCCTTGTGGTCGGCGAGCTCGGACTGGATCTGCGTGAGCCACTCGTCGAGCAGTTCGGCCGGACGGGCGTTGAGCGCGGGAAATGATCCGACGATACCCGCCTTGCACTGCGCGAGCACGAGTTCGGGGTAGCTGACGATGAACATCGGCGACGCGATGACGGGCAGCGTCAGGTTCTGCAGGACGGCGGGCAATGCCATGTGATGTCTCCAGTCTCGAGGGGCGGCCGGATGCGGCGCGGTCGCGCCGATGCCGGCATCAATGCGTGGCGGTCGAACGGTGCTTCGAGTGTAGCGGTGCAGCGATGCGCTCATATTAATACGAACGGTCGTGCGATTCTACGCGAGCTTAGCAAACGGCGCGGCATGGCGACAATCGAGTGAGTGTTCTCTTTCTACGCATTCGGGCATCTGCCGCGCGCAGCAGTCGGCCGGGCGCTCCTACAATAGCCGCCATAACAAACCAATGAGAAACAAACCATGTCGTTTGAGGCGTTTGCACCGTTTCGCGTGACGGTGCAGGACACCGACATCTTCGGTGTCAAAGGAGGCGCGGGGCCGCCGCTTCTGTTGCTGCACGGCCATCCGCAAACCCACATGATCTGGCATCGCGTCGCCGCGACGCTGGCGAATCATTTCACCGTGATCGCGACCGACCTGCGTGGCTACGGCGCGTCGGGCAAGCCGCCGAGCGACGCGCGGCATGCGCCGTATTCGAAACGCGCGATGGCGGCCGACCAGGTCGCCGTGATGCGGCATTTCGGCTTCGAGCAATTCCACGTCTGCGCGCACGATCGCGGCGCGCGCGTCGCGCACCGGCTCGCGCTCGATCATCCGGCGGCCGTCGAACGGATGATGCTGCTCGACATCGCGCCGACGCTCGCGATGTACGAGCAGACCGACCGCGCGTTCGCGACCGCATATTTCCACTGGTTCTTCCTGATCCAGCCGGCGCCGCTGCCCGAAACGCTGATCGAAGGCCGCACCGATGCGTACATCGAGCGCGTGATGGGCAACCGGTCCGCCGGGCTCGCGCCGTTCGCGCCGGAGGCGCTCGCCGCGTATCGCGCCGCGCTCGCGCAGCCGGGCGCGGTGCATGCGATGTGCGAGGACTACCGCGCGTCGGCGACGATCGATCTCGAGCACGACCGCGCTGATCTCGAGCGCGGCAACAAGGTCGCGTGCCCGCTGCGCGTGCTGTGGGGCGAAAACGGGATCGTCGGGCGCTGCTTCGATCCGCTCGACGAATGGCGGCGCGTCGCGCGCGACGTCAGCGGCCGCGCGCTCGATTGCGGGCACTACATTCCGGAGGAGGCGCCCGTCGCGCTGATCGACGAGCTGCTGGCGTTCTTCGAGGCGCGCGACGCGGCCGCGTGAGCGACGCCGGCCGCCGCGGCCCGCGCGATGCTTGCCGCGCGGCGACGATCAGCGGCGCGTGGCGGCATCGTCGTCGACGAGCGGCGGCAGGCGGCGCGGCACCGGCGTCGATTTCACGATCGCCGTGCTCGTTTCGGCGCGCTCCGTCACCTTCGACAGGATGTCGTCGAGGTGCTCGATCGTGCGTAGATAGAGCCGGCAGATGAAGCAGTCCTCGCCGGTCACCTTGTCGCATTCGACGAACTCCGGAATCCGCCGCAACACTTCCTCGACGAGATGCAGCTGCCCCGGCAGCGGCTTCACGCGCACGATCGCCTGCAGCGTGTAGCCGAGCGCGCGCGGGTCGAGCTCCACGGTGAAACCCGCGATCACGCCCTGCGCTTCGAGCCGTCGCACGCGGTCGGCGGTCGCGGGCGCCGACAGCCCGATCTGGCGCGCCAGTTCGCTGGTGGCGATGCGCGCATCCTCGGCGAGCGCCGCGAGGATCGCGCGGTCGGTCGCGTCCAGCGACGCGACGGCGGGCGGGGAAAGGCGTTTCGACATGATCGCTTTGCTTTCGAAGGTGAATCGGTGTTTTCGCTTCAGTTTAGTCGTGGATGCGCGGAAAGCAAGTTCCTAGAATCGAAGTCATCCCCTCTCGTCAAACGGAGTCCATGATGGCCTCGAACGAAATCCGCCGCGGTGCCGCCGCGATGGTCGTCGCGATGATGATGTCCGGCACGATCGGCTGGCTCGTGATGTCGTCGCAGCAACCGCTCACCAACGTTGTGTTCTTCCGCTGCCTGTTCGGCGCCGCGACGCTCGCGATTGTCTGCGCGGCGCTCGGCTTCCTGCGCCGCGCGCTGTTCTCGCCGCGCATGCTCGTGCTCGCGGCGCTCGGCAGCGTCGCGATCGTCGCGAACTGGCTGCTGCTGTTCGCCGCGTATTCGCGCGCGTCGATCTCGATGGCGACCGCCGTCTACAACACGCAGCCGTTCATGCTCGTCGCGCTCGGCGCGATCGTGTTCCGCGAACGGATCAGCGCGTCGACGATCGCGTGGCTCGCGCTCGCCTTCATCGGGCTCGTGTGCGTGGTGCGCGTCGAGCCGGCCGTGCTCGCGGTGCCCGGCGAATATCTCGAAGGTGTCGCGCTGTCGCTCGGCGCGGCGTTCCTGTACGCGGTGTCGTCGATCGTCACGAAGCATCTGAAGGGCACGCCGCCGCACCTGCTCGCGCTGCTGCAGGCTGGCCTCGGCATCGTGCTGCTCGCGCCGTTCGCGCACTTCGACACGTTGCCCGCGACGGCCGCGCAGTGGGTCGATCTCGTCGTGCTCGGCGTCGTGAACACCGGCGTGATGTATGTGCTGCTGTACGGTGCGATCCAGAAGCTGCCGGTCGCGATGACGGGCGCGCTGTCGTTCGTCTATCCGGTCGTCGCGATCGTCGTCGATCGCGTCGCGTTCGGGCAGACGCTCGCGTGGACGCAGGTGCTCGGCGCGCTGCTGATCCTGCTCGCGGCGGCCGGAGTGAACCTCGGCTGGCGTATCGTGCCCGCGCGTCGCGCGGCGGTCGGCAACTGAAACGGTCGTGCGATTCGGCTTGCCGCTACGGCCTGCCGCTCCGGCAGGTTGCCGACACCTGTCGGCGGCGCGTCCGGGAACGAAGGTTGCGCACGCAAACCGCTGTAAGAAGTTGTAGGGAAACACCCGATGCGACGCTGCAGCGTCGCTCGTATGATGCGGGCTGTGACGTTGATCACGTTCACAGGATTCCGATCTCATGCCGTTCGCCAAGCAGGCCGAACGGCATTTTTTTATGCGCCGCTCCGCGCGAGCAGGCGCCGCCGCGCGTCGAGCCGTGCGAGCAACGCGCGCCTCGCGTCGTCGTCCGACGCGCGCCATCCCTTGATCTCGTCGCGCGTGCGCAGGCAGCCCGCGCACCAGTCGGTGCGCGGATCGATCCTGCATACGTCGGTGCACGGCGACGCGACCGTGCCGACCGGTATCGGCACGTCGCTCATGCGTCGTTGCGCAGCGCGACGTCGGCGACCGGCGCGCCGGTCAGCGAGACGAGTTCCTGCGGCGACAGGTTGAACACCGCGTGCGGATGGCCGGCGGCCGCCCACAGGCTGTCCAGTTCGAGCAGGTCGGCGTCGATCAGCGTGACCGGTTCGACGAGATGGCCGATCGGGCAGACGCCGCCGATCGCATAGCCGGTGTTGTCGCGCACGAACTTCGCATCGGCGCGGCCGACCGCGCCAACTTGCGCGGCGACCTTCTTCTCGTCGACGCGGTTCGCGCCGCTCGCGACGACGAGCACCGGCAGGCCGTCCGATTCGCGGCGAAACAGGATCGACTTCGCGATCTGCGCGACCTCGCAGCCGAGCCCGGCCGCGGCTTCGGCGGAAGTCTTGCCGGTTTCGGCGAGCATCACGATCCCTTTCGCGTGCCCGCGTTCGCGCAGCAGCAGCGCGACGCGTCGCGCGGAATCGGGGAGAGAGTCGAATGAAGCGGGTGTCGTCATGGAGAATCCGTCAGTGTCGGGGTCAGACGCAGCTCGGCGTGTCGGCCGCGCTCTGCGCCTTGGCGAGCAGTGCGCGACCGGCGCGCGACACGTTCGCGCGGCCGATCGCATTGGAGATGAAGTCGCCGGCGGCGACCACCTGCGCGAGGTCGATGCCGGTGTCGATGCCGAGGCCCTGCATCAGGTACAGCACGTCCTCGGTCGCGACGTTGCCGGTCGCGCCCTTCGCATACGGGCAGCCGCCGAGGCCGGCGACCGACGCGTGAAAGATCTCGATCCCTTCGAACAGCGCCGCGTAGATGTTCGCGAGCGCCTGGCCGTAGGTGTCGTGGAAGTGGCCCGACAGCCGCTCGCGCGGAAACACCCGCGTGACGGCCGACAGCACTTCGCGCGTGCGCTTCGGCGTGCCGACGCCGATCGTGTCGGCGATGTCGATCTCGTCGCAGCCGAGCGCGGCGAAGCGTTCGACGACGTCGACGACCGAGGCGACCGGCACCTCGCCCTGATACGGGCAGCCGAGCGTGCACGACACGCTGCCGCGCAGCCGCAGGCCGGCATCCTTCGCGGCCTTCGCGACCGGTTCGAAGCGCGCGATGCTCTCGGCGATGCTGCAGTTGATGTTCCGCTGCGAGAACGCCTCGCTCGCCGCGCCGAAGATCACCACTTCGTCGGCGCGTGCGGCGAGCGCGTTCTCGAAGCCCTTGAGGTTCGGCGTGAGCACCGAATACACGGTGCCCGCGCGCCGCTCGATGCCGGCCATCACGTCGGCGCCGTCGGCCATCTGCGGCACCCATTTCGGCGACACGAACGACGCCGCCTCGATATTGCGGAAACCGGCGCGCGACAGCCGGTCGACGAGCGCGATCTTCACGTCGGTCGGCACGAAGGTCTTTTCGTTCTGCAGCCCGTCGCGCGGGCCGACTTCGACGATCTTGACGGCGGTGGGGAACGTCATGGTTGTCTCCAGTTTCGTATAGGCGGAATTCAGTAGCCGCGCGCGTAGTCGACGATGCCGCCGACGCGCTCGCCGCGCTCGAGCGCGCGGATCTTGCCGGCGATCTGCTCGACGGCTTCGTCGCGCAGCGTCTCGGCCGAGCTGTGCGGCGTGATCGTGATGCGCGGCGCGTGCCAGAACGGGTGATCGACGGGCAGCGGCTCGTGCTGGAACACGTCGAGCGTCGCGGCGGCGATTCGGCCGCTCGCGAGCGCGTCGAGCAGGTCGGCCTCGACGAGATGCGCGCCGCGTGCAACGTTCACCAGGTACGCGCCCGGCGCCAGCCTCGCGAAGGTCCGTGCCGACAGGATTCCGTCGGTATCGCGCGTGCTCGGCAGCAGGTTCACGAGCACCTTCGCGCCGTCGATGCACGCGTCGAACGCGCCGTCGCCCGCGAAGGTCTCGACACCGTCGAGCCGTTTCGGGCTGCGGCTGTACCCGCGCACCGGCAGGCCGAGCGCCGCGAGCGCCTGCGCGACCTGCGCGCCGAGCACGCCGAGACCGAGCACCGCGACGGTGAAACTCGCGCGCGGATGCGGCTCGAGCACCTGCCAGCGGCGCTCGCGCTGCAGCGCGTCGTATTCGTCGAAGCGGCGCAGGTAGCGCAGCACCGCGTGCGTCACGTATTCGATCATCTGCCGCGCCATGCCCGAATCCTCGAGACGCACCAGCGGCACGTCGCGCGGCAGCGTGCCGGGATGCGCGCGGTCGAGCGCGAGCAGCGCGTCGACGCCCGCGCCGAGATTGAAGATCGCGCGCAGGCCGTCGCGCGGCGCGAACAGCTCGCGCGGCGCGCGCCAGACGAGCGCGTAGTCGGCGGCGCCCGCGTCGCCCGGCTGCCACGCGCGCAGCTCGGCCTCGGGCAGCGCCCGCGCGATCGCGTCGCGCCATGCGTCGGCTTCCTGATGCGGCGAGTAGAACAGGATCTTCATGCGCCTACTTCGCGAACAGCTGGCCGATGTCGGCGAACGCCTTGAACTCCAGCGCATTGCCGCACGGATCGAGGAAGAACATCGTCGCCTGCTCGCCGACCTCGCCCTTGAAGCGGATGTGCGGCTCGATCACGAAGCGCGTGTGCGCGGCCTTGAGCTTGTCGGCGAGCGCATGCCATTCATCCATCGACAGCACGACGCCGAAATGGCGCACGGGCACGTCGTCGCCGTCGACTGGGTTCACCGCGCTCTTGCCGGTTTCGTCCGGCGCGAGGTGCGCGACGAGCTGGTGCCCGAAGAAATCGAAGTCGACCCAGTGTTCCGAGCTGCGGCCTTCGGGGCAGCCGAGCAGGCCGCCGTAGAACGCGCGCGCGCCGGCGAGGCTCGACACGGGAAAGGCGAGATGGAACGGGCGCAGCGCGCCGGCGGGCGTAGCGGACATCGGGCGTCTCCTGTCGATCGGAACCGGCGCGGCGGCGCCCGGTTCGATCCGATGCAAGGCAAGCGGGAAGCCCACATTCTACGGTTTCGTGGCGCGTTGCGCCGCCGCGAGGCGGCCGGCTCGCGCCGCGCGGCCGTCCCGCGCAAAAGCAAAGCACAAAATATTGGTTCGGCCGCCGCGCGCGGCACGCCACAATCGAATCCCGTCTTCAAGCAAAGCAAGCGAGGGCAATCATGCGCGCATGCAGCAAATCGGCGTGGCCGCCGCGGCTCGTGACCGTTCCGGGCCTGCACGGCAGCGAAGGCGCCCACTGGCAGACCTGGCTCGAGCGGCAGTTCCCGCGTTCGCTGCGGGTCGAACAGGCCGACTGGGATGCGCCGGATCTCGCGCGCTGGGCGCAGTCCGTACGCGCGCTGCTCGACCGCGAGCGCGGCCCGTTCGTGCTGGCCGCGCACAGCTTCGGCTGCCTCGCGGCCGCGCATGCGCTCGCGCAATGGCCGCCGACGGCCGACGTCGCGGGCGTGCTGTTCGTCGCGCCGGCCAGTCCGAAGAAATTCACCTTTGCCGGACCGTTCGACGCGCGCCGGCTCGCGGTGCCGTCGATCGTGATCGGCAGCGAGACCGATCCGTGGATGCCGCTCGCCGATGCGCGCACGCTCGCGCGGCGGCTCGGCAGCGCATTCGTCAATCTCGGCGACGCGGGACACATCAACACCGCGGCCGGCTTCGGGCCCTGGCCGCGCGCGAAGTACTTCATCGACACATTGGTGCATTGCGCGGCGCCGCTGCGCTTTCGCGACGCGGACGACGGCTTCGACGCCGCGCTCGTCGACCGCGCGCTCGCGCACGCGATCTGACACTCACGCGCACGCGCTGCGCGGCCGTGGCCGCGCACCGCCGTGCCGCCGCGCTTACGACGCGGAAACGGGCCGCACCGCGGCCGGATCCGAGTAGCTCGGCCGGCCGTTCTCGACGTGGCCCGCGAAGCGGCGCGAGAACGTGCCGTTCGCGCCGTCGCTCACCGTCACGTCATACCAGTGATGGCTCGACGCGAGCGCCCATTGCTCGACGTGTTCGTCGCCGCCGTGCAGCGTCACCTGGCGCGCGGGCGTGCCGTATGCGTTGTCGGCCAGCGTCAGCGTCACGTGGCCCGCGCCATGGTTGCGCAGCTTCAGGTACAGGTTGCCGTTCGCGATGTCGTAGCCGGCCTTCACTTCCGGCTGCGCATGGTTGCGGCGGCGCGCCGTCGCGGCCGACACGTTGCCCGCGAACATCCGCACGAAGCCGTTCGGCCCGTACACCGAGAACGCATACGCGCCGTTCGTCTCCGTCAGGTCGAAGTCCGCGTGCAGCACGCGGCGCGCGCCGACCGTGTAGCGCCACGGGCCGTCGGTGCGGTTCGTCGCGTACACCTGGAAGTGCGCGCCCTGGTTGCCGCGGTTCGCGAACTCGATGCGCAGCGTGTTGCCGCCGTAGAGGCTCGCGTTCACGTGCAGTTCGTACGGCAGCGCGCGCGCGGGCCGCACGCCGGGTTCCTGCGGATCGATCGGCGACGGCGTCGCGGGCACGGTCGGCGCGGGTTGCGACGTGCATTGCTGGTCGGCGATCGAGCGGTACTGGCTCGTGTCGGGCAGCGTCGGGAACGACGCGTCGGACGAGCGGAAGTCGAACGCGGCGGTGAGGTCGCCGCAGACGGTCCGGCGCCACGGCGTGATGTTCGGTTCGTCGACGCCGAAGCGCTCGCCGATGAAGCGGATCACCGACGTGTGGTCGAACACCTGCGAGCACACGAAGCCGCCCTTCGACCACGGCGACACGACCGTCATCGGCACGCGCGGCCCGAGGCCGTACGGCAGGCCGTCGGCCGTGTAGCTGCCGCCGCGGCCGGGATTCACGACCGTGTGCAGCTCGCCGTCGGTGGTCACGGTCGATGCGCCCTGCGCGGCCGACGTCGGCGGCTGCGGCGGCACGACGTGATCGAAGAAGCCGTCGTTCTCGTCGTACATGATGAACAGCACCGTCTTCGCCCACACGTCCGGATTCGCCGTGAGCGCGTCGAGGATCTGCGACGTGTAGTTCGCGCCGTATGCCGGCGTGTATTTCGGGTGCTCGGAGAACACGGCGGGCGGCAGCAGCCACGACACCTGCGGCAGGCGGTCGTTGATCACGTCGTCCTTCAGGTTGTCGAGCGTGCGCACCGTCTGCGCGCGCTGGTACAGCGACGAGCCCGGCTTCGCGTTGATGAAGTTCGTGAAGTTCTGCAGGATGTTCGTGCCGTAGTTGCCGTTGTACGGATCGGCCCACGTCAGCCCCTGCTGGTAGATCTGCCACGACACGCCGCGCGCCTCGAGCCGTTCGGGGAAGGTCGTCCACGACAGCAGCTGGTACGCGGGCGGCAGGTCGCCGTCGACGTAGTCGGCGTTGTCGAGCAGCGGGCCGCCGAACTTGCCGGTCGGGTCGACCGTGCCCGTCATCAGGTACGAGCGGTTCGGGTGCGTCGGCCCCGGCAGCGAGCAGAAGTAGTTGTCGCACACGGTGAACGCATCGGCGAGCGCGTAGTGGAACGGGATGTCCTCGCGCACGTGATAGCCCATCGTCATGTCGGTCTTGTTCGCGGGCCACTGGTCGTAGCGGCCGCCGTCGATCGCCGCGTGGGTCTTCGCCCACGAGTGGTCGAGCGCGCCGAGGCACTGCGCGCTGGTCGTCTTCGTGTCGAGCCGGAACGGCAGCACGGGCTTCGCCGGGTCTTCCTTCGACGGCTGGTACCACACCGGCTTGCCGTTCGGCAGCGGGATCGGGAAGCGGTCGTTGTAGCCGCGCACGCCGCGCAGGTGTCCGAAGTAATGGTCGAACGAACGGTTTTCCTGCATGAACACGACGATGTGCTCGACATCGCGGATCGTGCCGGTGCCGCGCGCGGCCGGAATCGCGAGCGCGCGGCGGATCGACTCGGGGAACGCGTTGAGCGCGACGGCCGCGCCCGCGGATTGTGCGACGGTATGCAGGAAACGGCGGCGGCTGGATGACGTCATGTTATTTCACCTCGGTTCTGCGATCGGGGGGCAGGGACGGGAACGGCGGGATCAGTGCGCCGACGATGCGGCGACGCCGGACGCGCCCGCGTTCGCCGCGGGCTTCGTGTCGTCGTCATCGTCCGGCGGGTAGTGGACGACCGGCGGCGCGAGCGGTGCGGCATCGGACGCGGCGGCGTGCGCGCCCGCATCGCTGTTGAACGCGCTCGCGGAGCCGGGCGATGCACCGGCCTGTTGCGAGGCGTCGGCCGCGTGCGCGTCGTGCGGCGCGTCGTCGCTGCAGGCGGCGACGACGGTGGCGGCACATAGAACGACGACGAGGGCAACGCGACGCATGACTTCTCTCCTGGCAGGCGGATCGGGAAACGTTTTCGAGTATGCCGGTGCGATGCGACGATTCGGTGAATCGTTTGCGACCGGAGCATGATCGCGAACGGCTTTCGTCGAGCCGACTAAATGCTTTCGCGCGCTTCGCCGCGCAGGCGGGCGCCGTGTGTCAGCGGCGCGGCGTCCGGCGCCGCACTTCGCTGCGCAGCCAGTCGAGCCACGTACGGATCGCCGCTTCGCGCGGATGATCGGGGCGCCACACCACATAGTGCGCATACACGTCGGTCACGCGCACCGTCGACACGCGCACGAGCGTGCCGGCCGCGAGTTCGGGTTCGATCAGCGAGCGGCGTGCGAGCGCGACGCCGCGTCCTTTCAGCGTCGCGTCGATCAATGCGTTCGCGTCGGTGAAGCGCGGCGCGCGCGCGGATTCGGTCAGGTCGAGCCGCGCGGCCTGGAACCACGGTTCCCAAGGCTGCGCGGGATGGCGCAGCAGCGTCGCGCGCACGAGATCGGCAGGCGCGCGCGGCGCGATGCCGTCGCGATTGCGATACGCGGGGCTCGCGACCGGGAATACCGTCTCGTTCATCAGCTTCTCGGCGACGACGCCCGGCCAGCTGCCGGGCCCGTAGCGCAGCGCGACGTCGATGCGGTCGCGCTTGCGCAGCGGCGCGAGCGCCGCGTCCGGATGCAGCACGATCGAGATGTGCGGATGCGCGGCCGCGAAGCGCGGCAGGCGCGGCACGAGCCAGCGCTCGGCGACGCTCGGCAGCACGCTCACGTTCAGCGTGACGTCGCAGGTACGCGGGCGGCTGCGCGCGGCGAGCGCCGGCTCGAACGCGCGTTCGAGCACACTCAGGCCCTGGCGCACCTGCAGCACGAGCGCATGCGCGGCATGTGTCGGCGTCGCGCCGCTGCGCTCGCGCGTGAACAGCGGATGGCCGAGCTGCGCTTCGAGCGCGCGGATGTGCTGGCTGACCGCGCCCTGCGTGAGCGCGAGTTCGTCGGCCGCGCGCGTGAAGCTCTGCAGCCGCACGGCGGCTTCGAACGCACGCAACGTCTGCAGCGGGGGAAGGTGAATGCGTCGCATCGCGCATTAGTATCACTAATACCCGAGCACGACAATTCATCGTTTGCGGCGGCGGTCGATGCGTTCCTACACTCGGTGCCGTCTTTCAACAGGGGCCCACCGGGCAACGCCATCATGAACGCCTATCGTCTCTATCTTTCTCCGGGCGCATGTTCGCTCGCCGCTCACATCGCGCTCGAGGAAACCGGCGCGCCGTTCGACATCGAGATCGTGTCCGTGCGCGAGCAGCAGAACCTCGATGCGCGTTATCTCGCGATCAACCCGAAGGCGCGCGTGCCCGTGCTCGCGATTCCGGGCGAGCCGCGCGTGCTGACCGAAACGCCCGCGATCCTCACGTATCTCGCGCGTCGTCATCCGGACGCGCGGTTGCTGCCGCTCGACGATCCGTTGCGCGAGGCGCGCTGTCACGAATGGCTCGCCTGGCTGGTCGGCTGGGTGCATGGCGTCGGCTACGGCACGCTGTGGCGGCCGGGGCGCTTCATCGGCGATCCGGCGCTGCACGGTGCGGTCAGCGCGCACGGGCGTGACGTGATCGACGCGGCGAACGCCACGATCGAAGCCGCGCTCGCCGACGGACGCACGTGGGCCGAGCCGGGCGGCCATTCGATCGTCGATCCGTTCCTGCTGGTGCTGTATCGCTGGGGCGTCGCGATCGGGCTCGACATGGCGCGGCATCCCGCGTGGACCGCGCACGCGCAGCGCGAGGCCGAGCGGCCGGCCGCGCGGCGTGCGCTGGCGCGCGAGGCGGCATGACGGTGGGCGGACGTCGTGGCATGCGCGCGATGGGCTGCACGCATGTGCCGCAAGCGGGACGGCGTCCGCGCGTGCCGCGCGCTGGCGATCGTGGTCGTTACCGCGCGAACAGCGGCCAGGTCGCAGCCGCGATCAGCGCGGCCGCGAGCCAGACCACGCTCCACGAGCTGACGGCGAGCAGCGGCGGAATCGCGAGCGGCGTCGCGAACAGCCCGAGATAGACGATCGTGTTCGCCATCCCGAGCGCGGTGCCGGCGTGGTTCGCGCCCGCGAGCGTCGCGAGTTCGGTGTACGCGACGCCGTGCCACGCCGACACGCAGATGCCGGCGAACACGAGGATCGCCACGATCGCGGCGAGCGGCACGTGCGGGCTGCCGGCGGTGGCGGCCGCGAGCAGCGCGAACGAACCGGCCGCGACGCACACCGACCCGCGCAGGTACGCCCGTCGGTTGCCGTGCCGGTCGGTATGGCGGCCGCTCCACACGCGCATCACCATCGCGCCGAGCTGCAGCGCGACCATCGCCGCGCTGATGCCGGCCAGTCCGAGCCGGCCGAAATCGTGCAGGAACACGGTCGCGAACGTGAGCACCGCGAACTGCGGCGCACACAGCGCGCCGATGCCGAGCACGATGCGCCACACGCGGCCGCTCGCAAGCGGGCTGCGCGCGGGCGCGGCCGGCGGTTGCTGCGCGACGGGGCGGTGCGCGCCGGCCGGCGCCTCGGGCGGTTCGTGCAGCCAGCGCCACGTCAGCGCGGCCGATCCGGCGCACAGCAGCATCAACGCGCCGTACACCGCGGCGAAGCCCGCATGCGACGCGAGCGACGGCAGCAGCGCCGCGCCGACGCCGCCGCCGAGCGGCACGGCCGTCTGGCGGATGCTCATCGCGAGGCCGCGTTCGCGCTCGCCGAACCAGCGCATCACCGCGCGTCCGCTCGATCCGTTCACGCTGCCGCCGAGCAGGCCGACGCAGCACATCGCCGCGACGACCCGCATGAGCGGCGGCACCGCGTGCGCGGTCGGGACGATCGTGGCCACCATCAGCGCAAGCATCGCGGCCGTCGCGACGAGGCCCGTGAGGAGCACGCGGCGATCGCCGAAGCGGTCGGCGGCGATGCCCCACGGCAACTCCGACAGCGCGACGCCGAAGCCGAGCGCGCCGAGCACGAGGCCGAGCGCGCCGTTGTCGAGGTGATAGGCCGAGCGCATCCACACGGCGGTGGTCGGAATGCCGGCCGCGGCTGCGGAAAAGCTCATGTTCGCGGCGACGCCGGCCGCGAGCACGCGCCAGCGATGGGCCGGGCCGCGCGCGGCGTGCGCGGGCGAGGACGGGGAAGCGAGGCAGGAGGTATCCATGGCGACAGGGCCCGTTCGGGAAATTGACATCGCCAGTGTGGCGACCTACATTCATCCTGAAAATCGGAAAGTTTTTGATGAATAGTTCGATAAAACGGGATGATTGAAATGTCCGGACAAGACAATGCCCACGGCGCGGCGGCGCTCGCGGCATCCGACGCCACGCTGGGCCGGCCGAACTTCGACGTCGCGGCGTTGCGCAGCCTGGTGGCGGGCGTGGATCTCGGCAGCTTCGCGAAGGCCGCCGATCGCGTCGCGCGTTCGTCGTCGGCGGTGAGCGCGCAGATCCGCAAGCTCGAGGAACAGGCCGGCACGCCGTTGTTCGTGAAGGCCGGACGCAGGCTCGCGCTGACCGACGCCGGCGACGCGATGCTGCGCTATGCGCGGCGGATGATCGAGCTGAACGACGAAGCGGCCGCGGCGGTGCGCGGCGTGAATCTCGACGGCTGGGTGCGGGTCGGCCTGCAGGAGGACTTCGGCGAAGCGATCCTGCCCGACGTGCTCGGGCGTTTCGCGCGGGCGCATCCGAAGGTGAGGATCGAGGCGCGCGTCGCGCGCAACGCCGAGTTGCTCGAGCGGCTGGACGCGAACCAGCTCGATCTCGCGCTCGTGTGGGGCGACCCGGCGTCGGCGACGCTGGTGTCGCGCGCGGGCATCGACAGCGACGCGATCGCGCAGGTGCCGATGCAGTGGATCGCGGCGGTCGGCGCGAGCGGCTTCGGGATGCCGGACGGCGACGGGCCGGCGGACGCGGCCGACGACGACGGCGCGCGTCTTCGTGCGATGCGCGCGTCGGGCGAGCCGCTGCCGCTCGTGGTGTTCGACCGGCCGTGCCGCTTCTTCGGCGCGGCGACCGATGCGCTCGATCGCGCGGACGTGCCGTGGCGCGTTGCGTTCACGACGCCGAGCCTGGCCGGGCTGTGGGCCGCGGCGGCGGCCGGCCTCGGGTTGACGGTGCGCTCGCACTACGGGCTGCCCGCGTCGGTGCGCGTGCTCGACGCGGCGGCGTCCGGGCTGCCGGCGCTGCCGAGCCTGCCGTTGATGCTGCTGCGGCGTACGTCGTCGGCGACGCCGACCGTCGAGCGGCTCGCGCGGATCGTCACGCAGGCGGTGCGGGACGCGACGGCGGGGGAGGGGGTGGCGCTGGCGGCGTGACGAAACCTTTCGTGGCAGCGCGTCGGCGTCCCTCTGCTGATCGGCCGAATGGAACGATCGGGTGAACCCGACTACAGTGATGGACACCTGTACCGGAGGTCATCATGCAAAACGCGAAGCTGCCTAATGGATTTTCGATCGCCTCGTCCCAACTGGGCGACGTATCGAGCCCGGCTGACGGAATTCCCGTCGATCCCGTCGAATCGGCGAAGCTGCCGGTGCGATTCGGCGTCCTGCAAGGTCAGGCCTGGATCGCGAACGACTTCGATGCACCGCTGCCGGATTATCTGCTGGACGCATTCGAGGGACGCTGATGCGCTTGTTGCTCGATACGCACATCTTTCTATGGATCGTGACCAATGACCCGAAGCTGAGCACGCGGGCGCGCAAACTGATTTCCGCAGCCGACGAGCGCTTCGTCAGCAGTGCGAGCATCTGGGAGGCCGCCATCAAGGCGGGCCTCGGGAAGCTCGACATCGACGTGGGGCGATTGATCGGCTCGATCGGCACGAGCGGGGTGCGCGAACTGCCGGTTCGTGCCGTGCACGGGGCCGCAGTGCGTGATTTGCCGCACCATCATCGCGACCCGTTCGATCGCTTGCTCGTCGCGCAGGCGCGGCATGAACCGCTGAAACTCGTGACGGCCGACGCCCAGCTTGCACGCTACGGCCTGTCGGTGGTTCTGACTGTTTGAAACAATTCGGGTGCAGAACTCGTTGGTTGCCGAGCCGCGCAGCGCGTCGCTGCCTATGCCACGGCAATGTCCGGCTCGATCTCGTCGAGTGCAGCAAGCGTTGCTGCCAGCCTCTCCCGCAACCCCTCGCTCGCCGGCACGAACGGCAACCTCAGCCCGTCCTCGCACCACCCCTGCGCAGCCAATACCGCCTTCACCGGCGCCGGATTCGGCTCCGCGAACAGGGCCGCGACGAGCGGCTGCAGCGCGACCGACAGCCGTCGCGCGTCGGCGAGGCGGCCGTCGCGCAGCAGCGCGTGAATGCGCACATGCCATTCGGGCAGCACGTGCGCACTGCTGGCGATCGCGCCGTGCGCGCCGGCACATAGCGCGGCGAAGTTCTGGTTGTCGTCGCCGGAGAGGATCGCGAGCGGCGTGTCGTGCACGAGCCGGCTCATCCGGTCGAGCGTCCCGCCGCACTCCTTGATGCCGGCGACGCGCGGATCGCGCGCGAGCGCCTGCAGCGTTTCCAGTTCGACGTTCACGCCGGTGCGGTACGGGATGTTGTAGACGAGGACCGGCAGGTCGGCCGCATCGACGATCGTTTCGACGTGGCGGCGGATTCCGTCCTGCGTCGGCCGAACGTAGACGGGCGGCGTGACGAGCAGCCCGTCGGGTCGCAGCGCGGCGAGTTCGCGTGCGCGGGCGGCCGCGAAGTGCGTCGCGCTCGCGGTGAGCCCGACGACGATCGGCAGGCCGGGCACGGCATCGCGCAGCGTCGCGAACACGGCGTCCTGTTCGCGCGCGTCGAGCAGCACGCCTTCACCGGTCGTCGCGCCCGCGACGAAACCCGCGATGCCCGCCGCCGCATAGTGACGCGCGAGCCGTGCGAGCGCACCGTGGTCGACCTCGCCGTCGTGGAACGGCGTGATGATCGGCAGCCAGATACCTTCGAAACGTGTGTGCATGAAAAGCCTCAAGGTGGAAACGGAGTGGGAAGGAACCGTTCCGCCGGCGGTGTGCCGGAGCGAGGCATGCGAGCAAGGAGAATGAAACGGCCTGCGTGCATCCCGTCCGGCATTCGCCTGACGGGACGCGACGTCCCCGTCAGTCGAGGAGTCGTTTTTTCAGTTTCAGCCCGGCCGCGCGCGCACCGGCCGCGATGGCGGCAAGGATCGAGGGCGAGCGCAGGGCAGCGGACATGGATGAACCGTGAAATGGGCTGAGCGGCGATCTTAACATCGGATCCGGCGCGTACGCGAGCGACGCGCGCCGTTTAGCAGAATTCGAGATTTGCTTTGCACGACAGATTGGAAAGCGCGCGGCGCCCGGCCGCTAGAATGCCCGCTTACGTTTCGATGACAGCGCGTACGCGTGCCGTCACGCACATTCACCACCACTGGAAACGGGGCATATCACGATGGCAAGCATCAACGGGATCGGCCGCTGGCTGCATACGGGCGCCGCGGCGGCGCTGGTCGTGGCGGCAACGGCCGCGCACGCGGACACGTCGATCCTGAACGTGTCGTACGACGTGACGCGCGAGCTGTACAAGGACATCAACACGAGCTTCGCCGCCGCGTACAAGCAGCAGACAGGCGAAACCGTGACGATCAAGCAGTCGCACGGCGCGTCGAGCGCGCAGGCGCTGTCGGTGCTGCAGGGGCTGCAGGCCGACGTCGTGACGATGAACCAGCCGAACGACATCGACCTGCTCGCCGAGCGCGGCCAGCTGCTGCCGAAGGACTGGCGCGCGCGCTTCCCCGACGGCAGCTCGCCGTACTCGACGACGATGGTGTTCCTCGTGCGCAAGGGCAATCCGAAGGCGATCAATGACTGGAGCGATCTCGCGAAGCCGGGCGTGCAGGTGATCATCGCGAACCCGAAGACGTCGGGTAACGGCCGCTACGCGTATCTCGCCGCGTGGGGCTACCAGAAGCAGAAGGGCGCGACCGACCAGCAGGCGCTCGACTTCGAGAAGGCGGTGTTCCGCAACGTCCCGGTGCTGGACTCGGGCGGCCGCGGCGCGACGACGACCTTCACGCAACGCGGCATCGGCGACGTGCTCGTCACGTTCGAGAACGAGGTCGCGCTGATGGACACGGGCGCGTCGGGGGCGGAATTCGACGCCGTGTACCCGTCGGCGAGCATTCTCGCGGAGCCGCCCGTCGCCGTCGTCGACAAGGTCGTCGACAAGAAGGGCACGCGCAAGGTCGCGCAGGCGTATCTCGACTACCTGTACACGCCGCAGGCGCAGGAGATCATCGCGCGGCACCATCTGCGTCCGCGCGACGCGAACGTGCTGAAGAAGCATGCGGCCGAGTTCAAGCCGCTGAAGACGTTCAGCGTCGAGCAGGTTTTCGGCAGCTGGGCGAACGCGCAGAAGACCCACTTCGCCGACGGCGGCACGTTCGACCGCGTGATCGTCGACCGCAAGTAAGCACGCCGCGCGCCGCGCGCGTGCCGGCGGGACGACCACGAAACCGGCCGCCCATGCGGCCGGCTTTTTGCGCCTCAGGCGAAAAGCCTGCGCCGCATCCCCGGCCGCCGCCTTCGCGTGCTACGCTCATCGCCTTCCTGCTTCAGGCCTCGCGCGATGAACGACGATCCGTCCACCCCAGCTTCCCGCGGCCGCGGCCGCAAGATCTGGTCGGGCACCCGCCCCGTGGTTGCATACGGGATGCCGCCGCTCGGCTGGCGCGACCTCTATCACCGCGCGCTGACGGTGAGCTGGCCCGTATTCTTCCTGTCGCTCGCGGTGCTGTTCCTGCTGCTCAACGGCGGCTTCGCGACGCTTTACCTGCTCGGCCACGCGCCGATCGCGAACCAGTCGCCGCCCGGGTTCGTCGGCGCGTTCTTCTTCAGCGTCGAGACGCTCGCGACGGTCGGCTACGGCGACATGCATCCGCAGACCGTCTACGCGCACCTCGTCTCGACCTTCGAGATCTTCATCGGGATGTCGGGCATCGCGCTGGCGACCGGCCTCGTGTTCGCGCGCTTCTCGCGGCCGCAGGCGAAGATCCTGTTCGCGCGTTACGCGATCGTGCGCCCGCTGAACGGGCAGATGACGCTGATGGTGCGGGCCGCGAATGCGCGCCAGAACGTGATCGCCGAAGCGCAGGCAAAACTGCGGCTGATGCGTCTGGAAGGCACGCACGAGGGCTATACGCTGCGCAAGATCCACGACCTGCCGCTCGTGCGCAGCGAGCATCCGATCTTCCTGCTCGGCTGGAACCTGATGCACGTGATCGACGAAACGAGCCCGCTGTTCGGTGAAACCGCCGAGTCGCTCGCCGCGCACGACGCGTCGCTGCTGATCACCATCGAGGGTTCCGACGAGACGACCGCGCAAGTCATGCAGGCGCGCTACTCATGGGCGCATGCGGAAATCCGCTGGCGTCACCGTTATGTCGACCTGATGCACGACGAAGGCGGCATCACGCACATCGACTACACGCATTTTCACGAAATCGTGCCGGTCGACGCCGATACGGACGAGCGCGGCTCGCCGGGCGTGGTGGTCGGGGCCGATGCGGCGACGCAGGCGCCCGGGCCGGCTGCATGACACTGGCGAGCGGCGCGAACCGGCGCCGGCATTCGGTCGCGGCAGCCGCGATCGAATGCCGTGCCGTTCATGCGTCACGCATGCAGCAGACGCGCCGCTTCCCGCTGTTCGACCGCGACCGCGCGGCGATGGCCGTCGCGATCCTCGGCGCGCGCGACATAGTCGCCGAGCACGCCTTCGTGCGGCAGCAGGTGCGCGTCGAACGCGATCTTCAGCGTGCTGGCGAGCAGCAGGTCGGCCGCGGTGAAATGATCGCCGACGAGCCAGCGGCTGTGGGCGAGCGTTTGCGCGAGCGCACGCTGCACGCGCGTGATGTTGCCCCAGCCGAAGGCGACGGGATTGCCCGACGCACCGGTGAATTTCTCGGCCATGGCGGGTTCGAGGCAGGTGGGTGTGAAGAACATCCATTGCAGGAAGCGACCGCGCAGCGGATCGTCCGGCGCGATGCCGAGCCCGGCGTCCGGGCAGCGATCGGCGAGATAGAGCAGCACGGCGCCGGATTCGGCGAATGGTTCGCCGCCGTCGTCGAGCGCGGGCAGCTTGGCCATCGGATTGACCTGGACGAACGCGTCGCTGCCCTGTTCGTGCGAATGCAGGTCGATCGGCACGAGCTCGTAGACGGCGCCGATTTCCTCCAGCATCCACAGCGCCCGGAATGCCCGGGTCTTCGGCCAGTAGTAGAGCTTCATCGCGCCTCCGCGTCTCGGTGTGCGTGTCGGGTCGGTGGATGCTCAAGCGTACCCGAGCGGGAGAGGTTCGGACAGGGGCGAAAGGCGGAAGCGGGTAACGAATTTCCCGCAAAGCCCGGTGCTGCCGAAGTTCATGAAATAACTAGTTATTGATTAACTAGTTATGAATTGATGTGTGGGCGCCCGGCCGATGCGGCAGCATCAGTGACGGGGCGCGCGAGCCCGGACGAGGTTCGTCGACCGCGCGCGAAACACGAAAACCGGGTCACCCCGCGCGGGGCGACCGAGGGATTGAATTCAGGCCAGGCGATCGCATTCGGCGAGTCAGGTGCTGCGTGATGCGCAGCGTGCCGGTGCGATCGCGCACGGAGAACAGCAACGAATGGCGAACGACGATCGCACCACGATCATTCCGCGACGCACGCCGGAATCGGCCGCGATGCGCGCGGAGCTCAAGCGGACGATGGCGATCACCGCGCGGCTCAACCGTCTGACCTTCGACGATGCGGACGAAGTCCGGGCATTGTTCGGAGAACTGATCGGCAAGCCGTTGGACGACGGCTTCCTGCTGATCCCGCCGTTCTATGCGACGGGTGGTGCCGATACGCGGATCGGCCGCAACGTGTTCGTCAACCAGAACTGCACGTTCTACGACCTCGGTGGCCTCGACATCGGCGACGACGTGATGATCGGCCCGAACGTCAGTCTCATCACGTCGGGTCATCCGGTCGAGCCGTCCCGCCGACGCGACGCCGTCGTCGCCCGGCCGATCGCGATCGGCCGCAACGTATGGATCGGCGCGGGCGCGACGATCATCGGCGGCGTGACGGTTGGCGAGAACGCGGTCGTCGGCGCGGGTTCCGTCGTGACACGCGACGTTCCGCCGAATACGCTGGTCGGCGGAAACCCGGCGCGGATCATCCGTTCGATTGCCGAATGACGGCGCTTGCGGGTGCGGCCCGCTGCGCAGCGAATGTGGACAACCGGCCGCGCCGTTCACTCGAAATGCTGTGGATTCGACCGGTGAGCGTGCACCCGGAGGTCGAATTTGCAGGGCTTTCCGGCATGTGACGCCGATCGCTGGCAGGGGCAGGAGCCGACGCGTTGTGAATGCGCCGGCGGAAAAAGTTCGCGCCGGGCCGGTTGTGGATATCCCGGCCTCGAAACCACTCGGCATGCTGTGCATTCCACCGGTGAGTGCGACGTCGTGCGACCGGATGCGCGGGGCAGGGTGTGGACAACCGGGCTCCCGACGACGAAAAAAGCTGTGCCCTCGAACGGTGAGTGCCGTCGACCGATTGCGCGTGAGGCTTGCCGGGTGTGGACTTCCGGGCGTCGCGCGAAATCCGGAACGCCGCGCATTCTAACGGCGCGTGCGGATCGGCGATAGCTCCGCACGCGTATCGCGGTGTGGATATCCTGCCGCACGATCCACTCGAAGCGCTGTGTATTTCAATGGTGAGCGTCGCGCCCGGTCGAACCGGGTGTCGGCTTGCGCGCTTGTTCGTGATCGTCGATCGCGGCTTCGAGGGTCGCGCATTCTACCCGCACTCGCGATCGCGCGTTTCATTCGAGTATGTGCCGCGATGTGGATATCCGGTCGCCGAAACCAGTCGACGTGCTGTGTATTTCAGCGGTGAGCGCGGGCGCGTACGGCTCGGCCATGTCGGTGCGAGCCCCGACCGACGGGCCTCGGCGGGGTTGCGGGCACCGCTGTTCACGCCCGAATCGGCGACTGCGTGCGACACCGTGCCGACGCTCACCATTGAAATACACAGCGTTTCGAGTGGTCGTGGGTCGGGCCATCCACACCCGGGGCGGCGTCCTCGCTCGATCGCCATGCATCGCTCACCATCGGAATTCACAGCGTTTCGAGTGGTCGTGGATCGCGCTGTTCACACCGGGATCGGCGCGCTTTTTCGATCGAGGGCCGTCGCTCACCGTCGAATTTCACAGCGTTTCGATTCGTCGCGAGTTGGGCTGTCCACACCTGAATCGGCATATTCGTTCGGTCGCGTGCCGGCGCTCACCATCGAAATTCACAGGGTTTTTAGTGTCTGGCGGCGACGATATCCACACGCGGATCTGCGCCGCGTTCAGTTGCGCGACGGCATGTTCCGGTGAACGCCAAAGCCGCGCCAGTGCTCGCGCAGGGACGCCCATCCGCGCAGAAGCCGGCACCCGACGCGAGCCCGCCGCACCCATGCCTGCATTGCCGTGACGACCGGACCGCCGTTCCCGAGCAACGCGAGTGCGGACAGCGGTGTGGATATCGCACCGCCGAATCGACTCGCAAATCTGTGCATCCGACAGGTGAGAGCGAACGTCGCAGTGGCCGGGCGGGAATCCGGCGGTGTGGATATCTCCCGCCGACATCGACTCGTCGCGCTGTGAATTTCAACGGTGAGCGTCGGCATCCGCTCGAACCGCGGAGCGATCGAGGTGTGGACATCCGGCCTCCGACGCGACTCGAAACCCTGTGCAATCGACCGGTGAGCACGCCCACCCGCTTCGCCCGCAGCCCGCGGTCCCCGGCATTGTGGACATCCCGCATCCGCGACCAATCCGAACGCTGTGCATCCGACGGGTGAGGACGCGCCCGTTCCGCCGCGCGAACCCCTGCCGCGCGGCCCGCGAGCGCCCATCGCCGGGCCCGCGGGCCGCCTCCCGCATGTCCCCGCGTTTTCGACGCAACCGCTTCGTCCACGCCGATGCGCTTCCGGAAGCCGTCCGCCACCCCGCGCGAAAACTCACTCAATTCCCGGCCAAAACCTGCGCAGTTTTTCTCACTCCGGCGTCGCCCGAGCAAGATGAGAAAAAAATTTCTCGCCTTCCCGCGAAAAAATAGAGCCATCCAGTTGCTCCCCGGCCGGCGTCGCCCGACGCCCCGGTGCACGGCATAGAACACACAATCAGGAGACATCCCCATGACCGCCCGACTGCCTGTCGACGGCACGCCCGCTCTGTCCGACTACCGCCTGACCGACAACCTGACCGCCACGCGCGGCCGGATCTTCCTGACCGGCACGCAGGCGCTGGTGCGCCTGTTGCTCATGCAGCGCGCGTCCGACACCGCGCAGGGCCTGAACACGGCCGGCTTCGTCAGCGGCTACCGCGGCTCGCCGCTCGGGATGGTCGACCAGCAGCTGTGGAAGGCGAAGAAACTGCTCGACGGCGGCGGCGTGCGCTTCCTGCCCGCGATCAACGAGGAACTCGGCGGCACGGCCGTGCTCGGCACGCAGCGCGTCGAGGCCGACCCGGAGCGCACCGTCGATGGCGTGTATGCGATGTGGTACGGCAAGGGCCCCGGCGTCGACCGCGCCGGCGACGCACTGAAGCACGGCAACGCATATGGCTCGTCGCCGCACGGCGGCGTGCTGGTGGTGGCGGGCGACGACCACGGCTGCGTGTCGTCGTCGATGCCGCACCAGAGCGACTTCGCGATGATCGCGTGGCACATGCCGGTCGTGAACCCGTCGAACATCGCCGACATGCTCGAGTTCGGCCTGTACGGCTGGGCGCTGTCGCGCTTCTCGGGCGCGTGGGTCGGCTTCAAGGCGATCTCGGAGACCGTCGAGTCGGGCTCGACCGTCGATCTCGACGCGCTGCAGACGCAATGGCCTGCGCCGGCGGGCTTCACGCCGCCGGCGGGCGGCCTGCACAACCGCTGGCCCGACCTGCCGAGCCTGACGATCGAGGCGCGTCTCGCGGCGAAGCTCGCCGCGGTGCGCCATTTCGCGCGCACCAACAGCATCGACAAGTGGATCGCGCCGAGCGCGCACGCGAACGTCGGCATCGTCACGTGCGGCAAGGCGCACCTCGACCTGATGGAAGCGCTGCGCCGGCTCGACCTCACCGTCGCCGACCTGGAAGCAGCCGGCGTGCGGATCTACAAGGTCGGCCTGTCGTATCCGCTCGAGATGACGCGGATCGAAACCTTCGTCGACGGCCTGTCGGAAGTGCTCGTCATCGAAGAGAAGGGCCCGGTGATCGAGCAGCAGATCAAGGACTACCTGTACAACCGCGCGGACGGTGCGCGCCCGCGCGTGCTCGGCAAGCACGATGCCGAAGGCGCGTGCCTGCTGTCCGAGCTCGGCGAACTGCGCCCGTCGCGCATTCTGCCGGTGTTCGCCACGTGGCTCGCGCGCCACAAGCCGGCGCTCGATCGCCGCGAGCGCGTCGTCGATCTCGTCGCGCCGCAGATCCTGTCGAACGAGGCGGACGCGGTGAAGCGCACGCCGTACTTCTGCTCGGGCTGCCCGCACAACACGTCGACGAAGGTGCCGGAAGGCTCGATCGCGCAGGCCGGCATCGGCTGCCACTTCATGGCGTCGTGGATGGAGCGCGACACGACGGGCCTGATCCAGATGGGCGGCGAGGGCGTCGACTGGGCCGCGCACGCGATGTTCACCAACACGAAGCACGTGTTCCAGAACCTCGGCGACGGCACCTACTTCCATTCGGGCATTCTCGCGATCCGCCAGGCGGTCGCTGCGAAAGCGAACATCACGTACAAGATCCTCTACAACGATGCGGTCGCGATGACGGGCGGCCAGCCGGTCGACGGCAGCATCTCGGTGCCGCAGATCGCGCGGCAGGTCGAGGCGGAAGGCGTGTCGCGCTTCGTCGTGGTGTCCGACGAACCGGAGAAGTACGACGGCCATCACGGCCTGTTCCCGAAGGGCACGACGTTCCATCACCGCAGCGAGCTCGACGCGGTGCAGCGCGAGCTGCGCGAGACGCCGGGCGTCACCGTGCTGATCTACGACCAGACCTGCGCGGCCGAGAAGCGCCGCCGCCGCAAGAAGGGCGAGTTCCCCGACCCGGACAAGCGCCTGTTCATCAACGACGCGGTGTGCGAAGGCTGCGGCGACTGCGGCGTGCAGTCGAACTGCCTGTCCGTCGAGCCGCTCGAGACGCCGCTCGGCCGCAAGCGCCGCATCGACCAGTCGTCGTGCAACAAGGACTACTCGTGCGTGAACGGCTTTTGCCCGAGCTTCGTGACGGTCGAAGGCGCGGCGCTGAAGAAGGCCGCGGGCGCGGCGTTCGACGAGGCGGCGCTCGCCGTGCGCGTCGACGCGCTGCCCGTGCCCGCGACGCATCTCGGCGCGGCGCCGTACGACATGCTCGTCACAGGCGTGGGCGGCACGGGCGTCGTGACGGTTGGCGCGCTGATCAGCATGGCCGCGCACCTCGAAGGCAAGAGCGCGTCGGTGCTCGACTTCATGGGCTTCGCGCAGAAGGGCGGCTCGGTGCTGTCGTTCGTGCGGATCGCGTCGAGCGACCGGTGGCTGAACCAGGTGCGCATCGACACGCAGCAGGCCGACGTGCTGCTCGCGTGCGACATGGTCGTCGGCGCGAGCGCCGAGGCGCTGCAGACGGTGCGCCACGAGCGCACGCGGATCGTCGTCAACACGCACCGGATTCCGAACGCGTCGTTCGTGCAGAACCCGGACGCGAACCTGCACGCGGATGCGTTGCTCGAAAAAATGCACCATGCGGCCGGTGAAGGCTACCTGTCGAGCTGCGACGCGCAGGCGCTCGCCGCGAAATTCCTCGGCGATTCGATCGGCGCGAACATCCTGATGCTCGGCTACGCATGGCAGCTCGGCCTCGTGCCGGTGTCGCTCGCCGCGATGATGCGCGCGATCGAGCTGAACAACGTCGCGGTGCCGATGAACAAGCTCGCGTTCGCGATCGGCCGGATGGCGGCCGGCGACGCGGCGGGCCTCGATGCGTTGTGGAACGCGCGTCACGCGGTGGCCGCGGCGGTCGCGCCCGAGACGCTCGCCGAACTGATCGCCGATCGCGAAGCGCGCCTCGACGCATACGGCGGCGCGCGATACGTCGAGCGCTACCGCGCGCTGGTGAGCGCGGCGCGCGCGAAGGGCGACGATGCGCTGACGCGTGCCGTCGCGACGACGTTCTACCGGCTGCTCGCGGTGAAGGACGAATACGAAGTCGCGCGGCTGTATGCGGACGGCGCGTTCCGCACGGCGCTCGAAGCGCAGTTCGAAGGCGTGCCGGGGCAGGACTATCGCGTGAAGTTCAACCTGGCGCCGCCGACGGTCGCGAAGGCCGGGCGCGACGGCAGCGCGCCGAAGAAGCGCGTGTTCGGCCAGTGGATGTGGCCGGTGCTCGGCACGCTCGCGCGCGTGCGCGGCCTGCGCGGCACGTGGCTCGATCCGTTCGGCCGCACCGCCGAGCGCAGGATGGAGCGC
Organism: Burkholderia sp. RF7-non_BP4; assembly: GCF_001521935.1. Classification (NCBI taxonomy): domain Bacteria; kingdom Pseudomonadati; phylum Pseudomonadota; class Betaproteobacteria; order Burkholderiales; family Burkholderiaceae; genus Burkholderia; species Burkholderia sp. RF7-non_BP4. Next base: position 51,438 of record NZ_LOTA01000002.1, read on the forward strand.
GCGCTCGCGGACGACTACGAGACGACGCTCACGCGCGCGCTCGCCGCGACGACCGCCGGCAACGCGGCGCAGGTCGCGGAGCTTGCGGATCTTCACGCCCGCGTGCGCGGCTTCGGTCACGTGAAGGTGCGCAACCTCGCGGGCGTGAAGCGCGCGGAGCGCGAGCTCGCGCTGCAACTCGGCATCGACGCGGCGACGAGCGCGGCCGTGCAGCACGCGCTCGACGAGATGAAGGGCGCGGGAATGCTGAAGGGAATCCCGGTCGTGATCGCGAAGTGACGCGAACACGTGCGGATGTGAAAACGGCGACGCCTGCGCGTCGCCGTTTTTTTATCGGCAAGCCGTGCAATCGCGCCGCGGCGCGGCCGCTCAGATGATCCCTTTCTTGCGCGTCGACAGCGCCGTTTCCGACAGATCGATCTCGCGGATCAGCTTCGTCAGCGTCTCGTCGGAAATCCTGCTTTCGCTGCGCAGCCGGTACAACACCGAACGTTCCGCGCGCACCGCCGCGATCCGCATCTGCAGCTCCATCGTTTCGGTCTGCTTGGCTTCCGCGCGCGGCGTCGGGCCGTCCTCGGCGAGCGCGGCCAGGCGGCGGCGATACTGGTCCATCACGCGCGCGGAGATGTCCGCGCAGCGCGCGGCGCCCGATTCGTCGAGATCGGCCGAGATCGCGTCGTGCGACGAGTCGATCGCGCGGATCGCGGCCTGCGCGGCGGCCGCGCGCGCGGTGCGCTCCTCGTCGGCGAGCGGATTGCGCGTCGAGCGCACGCCGCGCAGCAGCAACGGCAGGCCGATCACCGCGACGACCAGCGAACCGAGGATCACCGCCGACGCGACGAAGATCGCGGTGTCGCGCCCGGGCAGCGGCGCGCCGTCGGACAGCGCGACGGGGATCGACAGCACGCCCGCGAGCGTGACCGCGCCGCGCACGCCGCCGACCGTCATCACCGCGATCGTGCGCACGCCGGCCATCGTGCCCGCGAGGCCGTGGCGGGCGGCGCGGCGGCTCGCGATCCAGCGCAGCAGCCAGACCCACAGGAAGCGGATCGCGTACAGCGCGAGCATCATCGCGCAGACGTTGAAGATCATCCGGCCGACGAGCGCGTCGCTCGTGTGATGCGCATCGACGAGCGCGCGGCCGATGATGTGCGGCAGCTGCAGCCCGAGCATGATGAACACCATGCCGTTGAACACGAACTCGATCATCGCCCACGTGCTCTCGGCGCGCACGCGCGACGCGACCGTGCTTTTGCGGGAGAAGCTCGTGTAGTTCATCATCATCCCGGCCGACACGGCCGCGAGCACGCCCGACAGCTCCAGGTGCTCGGCGAACAGATAGGCGGCGAACGGCACGAGCAGCGTCATCACGATGCCGGGGGCCGGGTCGCCTTCCTGCTCGGCGTTCAGGAAGCGCGTCGACAGCGCGCTGAACACCCACGACACGATCGCGCCCGTCGCGAGCCCGCCGGCGGCGACGATCACGAACGTGATCGACGCATCGCGCAGCGAGAACACGCCGGTGAGCGCGGCCGCGACCGCGAACTTCAGCGCGACCAGGCCGGACGCGTCGTTCATCAGCGCCTCGCCTTCGAGGATGTGCATCAGTTGCGGCGGAATCCGCCCCTTGCCGGCGATGCCCGACAGCGCGACCGCGTCGGTGGGCGACAGCACGGCCGCGAGCGCGAACGCGATCGGCAGCGGCAACTCGGGTATCAGCCAGTGCGCGAAGTAGCCGACTGCGAGTACCGTCATGAACACGAGCCCGAACGCGAGCATCAGGATCGCGCGGCGCTGCAGGTACAGCTCGCGTTTCGGAATCCGCCAGCCGTCCGCGAACAGCAGCGGCGGAATGAACAGCAGCATGAAGATTTCGGGATCGAACGCGACGTGCAGGTTCAGCTTCGGCCATGCGAGCATCGCGCCGAACGCGATCTGCATCAGCGGCAACGGCAATTGCAGTGGCAGGATGCGCGTGACCGCGCCGGACAGCGCGACGGTCAGCAGCAGGATCAGGACTGTGAAGACGATTTCCATCGATACGGCGATTGCGGAGAATGAAACGACCGTACGGAGTTTAGCGTGGCGACGCGACGGGTGCGTTCGAGTGCGCCGGTGCGCATGCACGCGAACGGTGCATCCGGCCTGCGCCACGCTGGTGCGGCGGCGCCGCACGCAGGCGTGGCGCGCGTGTTCGGCCCTTGCACGGACCTTGCTTGATGCTTGCCTACCGTCCGGCACCGGCCGGACAACCGAGGATTCCACCATGACATTGCGCGCGCCGTTTCAAGCACTCGCTGCGTTCGGCTGCATCGCCAGGAGGGCGCCATGACGATCGTGCAACAGGAGCGTCCGGCCACCGCTTCGCCGTATCGTTTCGAGCGGGAGATGAGCTCCGGCCTCGAACGCCTCGCGACGCAGCATCGCGACCTGACGCTCACGACCGTGTTCCAGCCGATCTTCAGCCTGTCGCACCAGCGTGCGGTGGGCTACGAGGCGCTATTGCGGGCCCATGACGCGCTCGACCGGGCGGTGTCGCCGCTCGACGTGTTCGGCGAGGCCGCGCGCCAGGGCGAACTGCTGCAGCTCGACCGGCTCGCGCAGGCGCTGCATCTCGAGAACTTCGCGCTGCTCGGCGCCGAGCGCGAGTGGCTGTTCCTCAACGTGCATCCGGGCGTGCTCACCGACCCGTTCCAGGCCGCCGCGCTGCTCGCGAACCTGAAGCGGATCGGCATGCCGCCGCGCCGCGTCGTGCTCGAAGTGCTCGAGCAGCGCGCGGAGGACATCGAGCGGCTCGCCGAAGCCGTGCGCGAATTCCGCGCGCAGGGTTTCCTGATCGCGCTCGACGATTTCGGCGCCGGCCACTCGAACCTCGAGCGGATCTGGCAGCTGAACCCGGACATCGTGAAACTCGACCGGATCATGCTGTCGCACGCGGCGCACCGCACGGGGCTCACCGCGATCCTGCACGGGCTCGTCACGCTGCTGCACGAGGCCGGCAAGCTCGTGCTCGTCGAGGGGATCGAGACCGAGCACGACGCGCAGATCGCGCTGTCGTGCGAGGCCGATTTCGTGCAGGGCTATTACTTCGGCCGTCCGGCGCCCGGGCTGCCCGACAGCGCGACGGCGACCGGCTGCATCGGCGAGCTGACCGAGCGTTTTCGGCAACAATCCGAAGCGCGCGAGCGGCGCGACGCGCAGCGGCTCGCGCCGTACCTGCGCGCGTTCGAGCGTGCGGCCGAGCGGGTGGCGGCCGGCGAGCCGCTCGACGAGGTGTGCTGGAACTTCCTCGCGCTCGACGCCGCCGCGCGCTGCTTCCTGCTCGATGCGCGGGGCCGCCAGGCGGGCCGCAACGTCGTGCTGCGCGCGGACCGCGCGCTCGCCGAGGCGCGTTTCTCGCCGCTGTCCGATGCGCAGGGGGCGAACTGGTTGCGCCGGCCGTATTTCCGCACGGCGATCGCCGAGCCCGGACGCGTGCAGGTGACGCGCCCGTACTTGTCGATCAACGAGGCGCAGCCCTGCGTGACGCTGTCGGTGGCCGTGCGCATCGGCGATGCGCAGCACGTGCTGTGCGGCGATATCGACTGGTTCGACGACGAAGCGGACGGCGCATAGCGACGGCGTCGCGCTGGCGCCGTTCACGCCGCTCGGCTAGGATGCGCGAATTGTCCTGACGATTCGCGAGCCGCCGATGAACCGAACCGCCGCTTCCTCCGTCCTCCTCGAAGTGATCGCCACCACCGTCGGCGACGCGAAGGCCGCCGCCCGCGCGGGCGCCGACCGCCTCGAACTCGTGACCGCGATCAGCGAAGGCGGGCTGACGCCGAGCGTCGGCCTGATCGAGGCCGTCGTGGCCGCCGTGGCGATTCCGGTGAACGTGATCGTGCGGCCGCACAGCCGCTCGTTCGTCTACGATGCCGACGACCTGCGCGTGATCGAGCGCGACGTGCGCGCGGCCGTTGCGGCCGGTGCGAACGGCGTCGTGTTCGGTGCGCTCGATGCGCGCGGCGACGTCGATCTCGATGCGCTCGCGCGCGTCGCGGCGGCAGCGGACGGACGCGACCTGACGTTCCATCGCGCATTCGACGTATCGCGCGACCTCAACGCCGCGTTCGACGCGCTGCTGCGCGTGCCGGCCGTCACGTCGGTGCTGACTTCGGGCGGCCATCCGTCGGTGCTCGACGCGGTCGCGACGATCACGCGGCTGGTCCGGCAGGCGGCGGGCTCGACCTGCACGGTGCTGGCCGGCTCGGGGCTCACGATCGACGCGGTCGGTGATTTCGTTCGCGCCACCGGCGTGCGCGCGGTGCATTTCGGCTCGGGCGTGCGGCCGCGCGGCGAAGTGCTGGCGCCCGTCGACGAACAGCGCGTCGAGCGCGTGCGCGCGGCGCTCGACGGTGCGGCGGCGCATGTGTGACGGGCGGCGCTGAAAGCCGCGCGCCGACGAGCGGGCGAAAAAAAGCCGGGGCATGCCCCGGCTTTTTCGTCTGCAAGCCAAACGCGCTGCAGTCGCTTACGCGTTCTCCGCCAGCGCGTCGGCCTGGCTCGCGCGGATGCCGAGGCGCTCGAACAGCGCGCGGTCGCGCTGCGTCTGCGGGTTGCTCGTGGTCAGCAGCTGGTCGCCGTAGAACATCGAGTTCGCGCCCGCGAGGAAGCACATCGCCTGCATCGCGTCGTCGAGCTGCTCGCGGCCGGCCGACAGGCGCACGACGGCCTTGGGCATCGTGATGCGCGCCACCGCGATCGTGCGCACGAACTCGAACGGGTCGAGCGGTGCGGTGCCTTCGAGCGGCGTGCCTTCGATCGCGACGAGGTTGTTGATCGGCACCGACTCCGGATACGGATTCAGGTTCGCGAGCTGCGAAATCAGGCCCGCGCGTTCGCGGCGCGATTCGCCCATCCCGATGATGCCGCCGCAACACACGTTGATGCCGGCATCGCGCACGCGGTCGAGCGTGTCGAGACGATCCTGGTACGTGCGCGTCGAGATCACCTGGCCGTAGAACTCCGGCGACGTGTCGAGGTTGTGGTTGTAGTAGTCGAGGCCCGCGTCGGCGAGCTGCTGCGCCTGCTCGTTTTCCAGCATGCCGAGCGTCATGCAGGTCTCGAGGCCCAGTTCCTTCACGCCGCGCACCATCTCGGTCAGCGCCGGCATGTGGCGCTCCTTCGGGTTGCGCCAGGCGGCGCCCATGCAGAAGCGGCTCGCGCCGTTCGCCTTCGCCGCGCGCGCGGCGTCGAGCACCGTGTCGACGTCCATCAGCTTCTCGGCCTTCAGGCCCGTTTCGTGATGCGACGATTGCGAGCAGTAGCCGCAATCTTCCTCGCAGCCGCCCGTCTTGATCGACAGCAGCGTCGACAGCTGCACCGCGTTCGCGTCGAAGTGCTCGCGATGCACCTGCTGCGCGCGGAACATCAGGTCGTTGAACGGCAGCTCGAACAGCGCGACGACGTCGGCGACGCGCCAGCGCTGCGGCGCCGGAGCGGCCACGGGGATCGCGTCGGGTTGCACGGCGGCGGTCTGGGCTTGGGTCATGGTGGTTTTCCTGTCGTGGATGCGGGGATCGTGAGGTCAATGCCGCGCGTGGCGCAGCGTGTCGACGAGCGTGGCGATGTCGAGCATCGCCGCCGCGGATTCGGGGGCGGCCGGCGCCAAGTGCGCGATGCGGCCGAGGAGCGGCGCGCGGTGCTCGCGCGCGAGCCAGTCGCGGATCGTCGCGACGTTCTCGTCGGCGTACGACATGGCCGGGTCGACGTGGTTCGCGACCCAGCCGGCGAGCGTGAGGCCACGCTGGCGAATCGCGTCGGCCGTCAGCAGCGCGTGGTTGATGCAGCCGAGCCGCATGCCGACGACGAGCACGACGGGCAGGCCGAGCGCGACCGCGAGATCGGCCGTGTCCTGCGTGTCGTTCAGCGGCACGCGGAAGCCGCCGACGCCTTCGACGACGACGACGTCCGCGCGCGTCAGCGCTTCGCGGTGGCTCGCGACGATCGTGTCGAGGTCGAGCGTCACGCCTTCCTGCGCGGCGACGATGTGCGGTGCGGCGGGCGCCTTCAGCAGGAACGGCGTGCGCAGTTCGGGCGGCAGCGCGACGTTCGCGGCCGCGTCGAGCTGGTCGGCGTCCTCGTTATGCCAGACACCGTCGCGTTCGTACGCGCCGGCGGCGACGGGCTTCAGCGCGGCCGCGCGCAGCCCGTGCCGCGCGAAGCCGTGCAGCATCGCGGCCGACACGAAGGTCTTGCCGATCTCGGTGTCGGTGCCGGTGACGAAGAGGGAAAGCGGGGCCGTCATGCCGCGGCTTCCTCGGGGGGCAGCGAACGCGCGTGAGCGTCGGGGTGGTCCGCCGCGTCGCTGGCCTCGATCAGCGCGGTTTCGAGCCGTGCGAGATCGTCGAACGAATGCGCGGCCGACAGCGAGATGCGCAGCCGCGACGTGCCGGCGGACACCGTCGGCGGCCGGATCGCGGGCACCCACAGGCCGTGCGCGTCGAGCGAGCGCATCGCCGCGAGCGTCGCGTCGTTGCTGCCGATCACGAGCGGCTGCACGGCCGTGTGCGAGTCGACCGGCTGCCAGCGCGTCATGCGCAGCAGCGCGCGCGTGCGCTCGATCAGCGCGGCGAGGTGCGCGCGTCGCGCATCGCCTTCGTCGCCGCCGATCACCTTCAGGCTCGCCGAGACCGCGTGCGCGACGGCCGGCGGCGCGGCCGTCGTGAAGATGTAGCTGCGCGCGCGCTGGATCATCCATTCGATCACGGTCTCGTGCGCGACGACGAACGCGCCCGCGACGCCGGCGGCCTTGCCGAGCGTGCCGACGTACACCAGGTTCGGCGAGCGCAGCGCGGCGGCCGCGAGCGCGCCGCGGCCTTGCGGGCCGAGCACGCCGAAGCCGTGCGCGTCGTCGACGACGAGCCACGCGCCGTGGCGTTCGGCGAGCGCGACGAGTTCTGCGAGCGGCGCGATGTCGCCGTCCATGCTGAACACGGTGTCGCTGACGATCAGTTTCGTTTCGGCGTCCGATGCATCGAGCAGCGCGGCGAGCGCGGCCATGTCCGCATGCGGGTAGACCTGCACGGTCGCGCGCGACAGCCGGATCCCGTCGATCAGCGACGCGTGGTTCAGCGCGTCCGAGAAGATCGTCGCGTGTTTGCCGGTGAGGGCCGTCATCGCGGCGAGGTTCGCCATGTAGCCGGTGCTGAAGTACAACGCGCGCGGTGCATCGGAGAAGCCGCCCGCGAAGGCGGCGAGTTCGTCCTCGAGCGTCGCGTGCGCGCGCGAATGGCCGCCGAGCAGATGCGAGCCGCCGCTGCCGGAGCCGTAGCGCTGCGCGCCTTCGGCGAACGCGGCGACGAGCGCGGGGTGCGCGGCGAGGCCGAGGTAATCGTTGCTCGCGAAACCGACGATGTCGCGGCCGTCGACGCGCATGTGCGCGTCGCACGCGGTGTCGGCGGTGCGGCGCACGCGTCGCAGGCCCTGCGCGTCGAGTTCGGCGAGGCCGCGCTGCAGCGTGTCGAGCAGGGGCATGGTCGTTTCCCGTGAGGATTGCTTCATCGCGCCACCTCCGCGAGCGTCGCGTCGAGCGTGTCGCGCGTGCGTTGCGCGAGCCACGCGATATCGTCGTCGCTCATCACGTATGGCGGCATCAGGTACACGGTCGTGCCGATCGGGCGCAGCAGCAGCTCGCGTTCCAGCGCGCGTTCGAAGAAGCGCCGCGAGAAGCCGCGTGCCGCGTCGCCGTCGAGCGCGACGTCGAAGGCGAACAGCGTGCCGCGCTCGCGCAGGTGACGCACCTGCGGGTGCGCGTCGAGCGGCGCGAGCGCGGCGCGCATCGCGGCCGACTTGCGCGCGTTGCTCGCGAGCACGTCGTCGCGCGCGAACAGGTCGAGCGTCGCGACCGCCGCGCGGCACGCGAGCGGGTTGCCGGTGTACGAATGCGAATGCAGGAAGCCGCGCGTCGTGTCGTCGTCATAGAAGGCCGCGAACACGTCGTCGCGCGTGAGCACGAGCGACAGCGGCAGGTAGCCGCCGCTGATGCCCTTCGACAGGCACAGGAAATCGGGCCACACGCCGGCCTGCTCGCAGGCGAAGAAGGTGCCGGTGCGGCCGCAGCCGACCGCGATCTCGTCGGCGATCAGGTGCACGCCGAATTCGTCGCACAGCGCGCGCAGGCCGCGCACGTACGACGGATCGTGCATCGCCATGCCGGCCGCGCATTGCACGAGCGGCTCGACGATCAGCGCGGCGATCCGGTCGGCGCGTTCGGCGAACAGGCGCCGCACGTCGTCGAGCGCGCGGCCCGCGACGTCGGCGGCCGTCTCGCCCGGCAGCGCGCCGCGCGCGTCGGGCGACGCGACCACGTGTGCATGGCGGATCAGCGGGTCGTACGCATCCTTGAACAGCGCGACGTCGGTCACGCCGAGCGCGCCGATGGTCTCGCCGTGATAGCTGTTCGCGACGCACACGAATTCGCGCTTGTCCGCGCGGCCGCGGTTGCGCCACGCGTGGAAGCTCATCTTCAGCGCGATCTCGACCGCCGACGCGCCGTCCGACGCGAAGAACGCATGGCCGAGCGTGCGCGCGGTGAGCGCGTGCAGCCGCTCGGCGAGCTCGATCGCCGGCTCGTGCGTGCAGCCGGCGAGCATCGCGTGCTCGAGCGTGTCGAGCTGGTCCTTCAGCGCCGCGTTGATGTCCGGATTCGCATGGCCGAACAGGTTCACCCACCACGAGCTGATCGCGTCGAAGTAGCGGCGCCCGTCGCGGTCGTACAGCCACAGGCCCGCGCCGCGCGCGACGGGAATGAGCGGCAGGCGCTCGTGGTGCTTCATCTGGGTGCAGGGATGCCAGACCGCGCGCAGGCTGCGCGCGACCCAGTCGTCGGTGGCTGGCGTACTCAAGGCAACTCCGGGGGTAAAACGGCGGCGGGCATCGAACGGGATGCCGCGCGGCGACGGACGGAAAACGCGCTGAGATTAGCGTGTTCCGCCGCACGTTGCACTACCGGTTACAAACACCGCAAAGCCTTGCCGGACGGGAGTTCGGCGCAGATGCGGGGTGCTCGGGACGGTACGCGCCAGAAGCCCAGAAATGACCGCAGATGACGACGTTCGAGTGAGACCCCCCGACAGAAAAAAATCGTGGGCAGGCGGATGCCGACGGGCGAAAAATCGGGGCGGGAAGCGCGATGCGACGTGCACGGTCGCCGGCGAATGGCACGCAGACTCCGGCGCGGCCGAGGTTCAGGAAACGCCCGAAAACGACCCCGGACGGCGTTGCGGGCCAGGCGCTCGTCGGCGGCTCATGCAGCCGCGTGAGCGGGCGTGCGAACGCCGCCGCGGGCCGCGGCGCGCGTTCATGAAACGGAGAAGGGAGAAGGGGGAGACGCGGGCAGCGCCCGCCCCGGAGCGCCGCGGCTCGCGCGTCAGCGCGAAGCCAGTGCGCGCGGGTTGGCGCTGCCGTCGTCGGCCGTCTGCGTCGCGTTCGCGTTCCACACGACGCGGTCGTTGACCGCATACAGCCGGCATGCGCCCGCACCCTGCTTCGAGCAGTTGTCGAGCGCGAGCGCCATCGGATCGTCGCCGCCTTCGGCCCACGACCATGCGCCTTCGGCGGACACCGCGAATGCACGGCTCGGATGCTGGTTCAGGAAGCGGCGATAGCCTTCGCGGCCGGCCTCGTCGAGGAACGGCACCGCATCGACCGCATCGATCGACGCATAGCCGGTCGCATTCGGTTCGTGCGGGTTGGCGACCGCGTAGCGCACCGAGGTCGGCAGGTTCAGATCCGCGAGGAACGCATTGACGGCCGGCCACCACACGGGCACGCCGTCGCGATCGACGATCAGCCGGTGCGCGTCGTCCTTGTAGCGGCCGAAATCGATGAACTGCGCCTGCGTGCCGTGCGACACGTACGCGTCGTGCATCTGCGCGACGAGCGCGGGCGTCCATACCGAATCGTTGTCGCCGTACAGCCACAGCGAACGTACGGCCGTATGCGCGCCGTAATGGTCGAACGCATCGACGAGATTGCGCTGCCAGCCGTCGCACAGATCCTGGCGCAGCCCGCCGGAGAAGTTGATGATGCCGCGCACGCCGGGCGCCGCTTCGGTGCCGTACGCGACCGACACGAGGCCGCCGTGCGACGTGCCCGCGACGACGATGCGCGACGCATCGACGTACGACTGGTGCGACATGTAGCGAACCGTCGCGTCGACGTCGGCGGCCTGCGTGAGCCCGTTCTTGCCGACGTTGCAGCCTTCCTGCTGGTACGAGCCGCCCGACCCCGCGAAACCCTGGCGGTTCGGCGCGATCACCGCATAGCCGCGGCGCACGAATTCGCGCGCGAACGCGAGCGGCCGGCTGCGCGGCTGCTGATGGAGGTCACCGGTGTTCTTGCCGTGGTTGAAGACGACGAGCGGGAAGGGGCCGGGGCCGTTCGGCTTGAACAGCGTGGCCTCGAGCATCACGGCGCCCGAGGCATCGGCCGGAATGCTGACGATTTGTTCGTTGAGGTTGGCGGCGACCTGCGGGAGGCCCGAATCGCCGTAATCGAAGCGCTCGGCGTGGGCGAGCGAGCCGCCGGCCGTGGCCGCGCCGGCGTTTGCGCCCGGCAGCGCACCGGCCTGAGCGGCCGACAGCGCACAGGCCGCCATCCATCCCACCAATACCTTGCTGAACGCCATTCGTAAGCCCTGCCATGCAACATGACCAATCTGAGGGCCATCCTAGCCCGACAAATTCAGGTTGTGCAATGCGGGAATTACCCGGCGTCTGACATGGCAACTATTTGTCAGCGTTCACTTACTTCTCCGTCGACATAGCGCCAGAAACCGTGCTCGTCGCGGGTGAACCGGCTCGTCTCGTGGAGCCGGTACGCCCGCCCGCCGACCTTGTAGCGGGCCACGAATTCGACCTCTGCGTGCCGTTCGTCGAGCGGCGCGTAGCGCTTGATCGCGAGGCCGAGCCAGCGCGGCGCGTCGGGCGCATCCGGGTCCGCATCGAGATCGGCCGGGCAGGTGCGCGCGTCCCAGGTCGCGCGCAGGTAGTCGGTCGCGCCGAGCACGTACGCGCTGTACCGCGAGCGCATCAACTCGAGCGCGGTCGGCGCGGCTTCGCCGCCGTCGATGAAGCGGCCGCAGCAGGCCGCATAGCGCGGCGCCGGGGCTTTGCCGGCAGGCGCGGGGGACGCGCCGCCGCACGGGCACGCGTCAGGTCGGTTCAAAATCATGCGAATCGTGAATTAACGACGTCGGGTTGTGACGCCGGCTCACCAGCTGAGCTCGACGCCGTCGTACTGGAAGAAACGGCCGTTGGCCTGCGACACGTCCGCGCCGGCTTCGGCGATCACGCGGCGCATGCCGGTCACACTGGTTTCCGGATCGATCGCGGCCTGCGCGCCGCCCATGTCGGTGCGCACCCAGCCGGGATGGAGCGAGATGCATGCGGCGTGGCGCGTCTGCAGCGACGCGATGCGCAGCACGTCGTTCAGCGCGGCCTTGCTCGCGCGGTACAGCCAGCCGGTCGTGCCGGTCGCCTCGGCGATGCTGCCCATCCGGCTCGAGACGACGGCCAGCACGCCGCGCGCGTCTTCGACGAGCGGCAGCAGGATCGGCAGCAACTGCATCGGCCCGCGCACGTTCGTGTGCATCACCGCGTCGAAATCCTCGGCGCCGATGGTTTCGACGCCTTCGGTGCGCGGCCCGTACACGCCCGACACGAGCACGGCGGCGTCGAGCCGTTCGCCGTCAAGCTTCCAGCCGAGCGCCGCGATCTGTTCGGGTTGCGCGATGTCGAGCGCGTGCGCGTGCGCGCCGAGTTCGCGCAGCGCGGCGAGCGACGCGTCGTCGCGCGCGGTCGCGATCACGTTCCAGCCGTCGCGCCGGTATTGCCGGACGAATTCGCGTCCGAGGCCGCGCGATGCGCCGACGATCAATACGGTTTTCATGTTCGCCGCTCCTTCGCAGTGCACCGCCGTCGCGGCAGTGTCGGTGTCAGATCAGTTCGATGCCCGTCGCGGCCGGGCGCGCGATGCGTCTTCGGCCGCGACGGCGCGGGCGCACGTTACTTCGCGTCGTCGCACGGCTTCAGCGTATCGGCGACCGCCTGCGCGACGTCGTCGAGCCGCGCGGCATCCGCCGCGACCATGTCGTTGTCGGGCGCGTGCTGGCCCCGCGCGGTCAGCGCAGCGACGCAGCGCTTGTAGGTCGCATCGAGCGCGTTGAAGTTCGACACCGACATCCCGAGGTTGCGCATCCGCCCGTCGTGCACGCCGTACACGAGCCCGTGCACCGTGAGCGACTGGCCGCGCGCCCACGCGTCGTTGACGATCGTCGTGCGGCACACGTTGACGACCTGCTCGATCGAGTTCAGCTCGATCAGGCGGCGATAGCGCGCCTCGCCGACCGGCCATTCGTCGAGCAGCGCCGCGTGGCGCTCGCGCACGTCCTGCACGTGATGCAGCCAGTTGTCCGCGAGGCCGACGCGGCGGTTGTGGAGCGCCGCGTTCACGCCCGAGCAGCCGTAGTGGCCGACGACCATGATGTGCTTCACGCGCAGGATGTCGACCGCGAACTGGATCACCGACAGGCAGTTCAGGTCGCTATGGACGACGACGTTCGCGATGTTGCGGTGCACGAACACTTCGCCCGGCGGCAGGCCGATGATCTGGTTCGCGGGCACGCGCGAATCCGAACAGCCGATCCACAGATATTCCGGCGCCTGCTGGTCGGCGAGACGCGCGAAGAAGTCGGGATCGTCGGCGAGCTGGCGCTTGACCCAGGCGTCGTTGTTGTCGAACAGATGTGAAAGCGGATTGTCTTGGGTATTCATCGGTGTGGATTCCGTTGGCGGAAAGCGGGTCGATAACGGGTTCGATTCGATTGGATCCGGTCGCGTGTCACGCGGCGCGCTGCGCGTCGCCTGCGTCGTCACCGGCGTCCGGCGTCGCGTCGAAGCGCGCGGGGTAGCGCACGCTGAAGCGCAGCGACGCGTCGTACGGGAAAAAGTCGGGCAACTCGCCCTGCAGCAGCTTGTCCTTGCTGGCCTGCCACAGCGCGGGCTCGAAAAAGTCCGCGTGATGCTTCATGAAGACCGTCCGCACGCGCGGGTCGCCGAGCAGGAACGGTCCGTAGGTTTCCGGAAAGATGTCGTGCGGGCCGACGGTATACCACGGCTCGCCGGACAGTTCGTCTTCCTCGTTGCGCGGCGGCGGTACGCGCCGCACGTTGCAGTCGGTCAGGTATTCGATCTCGTCGTAGTCGTAGAACACGACGCGGCCGTGACGCGTGACGCCGAAGTTCTTGTACAGCATGTCGCCCGGGAAGATGTTGGCCTTCATCAGCTCCTTCACCGCGTTGCCGTATTCCTTCACGCCGTGCTCGATGTCCGCGTCGGTGCCGTTCTGCAGGTACAGGTTGAGCGGCGTCATCCGGCGCTCGATGTACAGGTGCTTGATCACGAGATTGCCGTCCTCGTATTCGAGCAGCGACGGCACTTCCTTCTCCAGCTCGCGCACCAGCGCATGGTCGAGCCGCGACAGCGGCAGCGCGACGCTCGAATACTCGAGCGTGTCGGCCATCCGCCCGAGACGGTCGTGGCGCTTCACGAGCTGGTACTTCTCCATGATCTGCGCGCGCGTCGTTTCCTTCGGCGGCGGGAAGTGATCCTTGATGATCTTGAACACGTACGGGAACGACGGCAGCGTGAACACGAGCATCACGAGGCCCTTGATCCCGGGCGCGATGATGAAGCGGTCGCTCGAATGCGACAGATGGTGCAGCAGGTCGCGGTAGAAGAGGTTCTTGCCTTGCTTCTGCAGGCCGACCGACGTGTAGATCTCGGCCTTCGGCTTGCCCGGCATGATCGTGCAGAGGAAGTCCACATACGCGGACGGCACGCCCATGTCGACGAGGAAATACGAATGCGAGAAGCTGAAGATGATCTGCAGCAGGTCGCGGCGCAGCAGCACGGTGTCGAGCGCGAGCAGGCCCGGGCGCACGTGGCGGATCGGCACCGCGAACGGCAGCACGCGATCGGCGTTGATGATGCGGCCGACGATGTACGCGCTCTTGTTGCGGAAGAAGAGCGACGACAGCACGTGGATCTGGAAATTCGGCGCGGCGTCGAACTCGCCGAATTCGTCGGTGATCGCCTGCATCACGCAGCCGATGTCGCGCGTGAGATCCTCGAACGGCGGCTCGAGCTGGAAGTTCGTGACGATGCGCTCGAGCGTGGCCGCGAGCCCGTCGGTGCCCGGGTAGTACGCGCGATAGGTCGGCTTCGCGGCCGGCTCGTCGTTCTCGAGGTATTCGGTCGAGATCGCGGGGCGCACGAAAATGAAATCGTTGCTGAAATACGAGCGGTGCAGGATCTTGCAGCACACCGAATTGAAGAACGTCTCCGCGCACTCGGGCTGGCGGTGCGACGTGAGCAGGCCGATGTAGTGCAGCTTGATCTGCTGCCATACTTCGTCGTCGATGTTCTCCGCGTCGTATTCGTCCTCCAGCACCTCGACGCATTCCTGCACGCGATCGTCGTACGACGTGATCCGCTCGCGCGCCAGCCGCTGCAGGCCGTGCCAGTCGCCGCGCTCGAATAGCGTCTTCGCCTCGACGGCGGCTTCCCGGAAGATCCGGTAGTGGCGGTCGAAGTATTCGAGCATCGTCTGTGCGACGTCGAAACCGATCTGCGACGACAGCAGTTTGGGGAAGTGATTCATCGCGTGCAGGCTCGTTCGAGAGGGACTGTAAGCACTCGCCATTTTAGCGCCCAAGTCGGCGTTTCAATGACTTTCGGGGGCCGGCGCCAAGCGCCTTCAATGCGCGGGTTGTGCGCCGTTACATGCCGTTCGGTGCATCTTCGCGTAAAGATACGGGTACGGAATCGATTCTGGCACGAACTTTTTTTGACCGTCCGGCGCCCCGCCGGGCACGCGTTTCGCGCGACGGCGATAGAATCGACGCGATGCCCGCCGCGGCCTGCCGCCCGCGCGCGCGCCCCGCATTCGCACGGGCATTTGCCCTGACAACGACGAGACGCCCCACCGATGAACGCACTGGAACACCAACTCGACTATCCCTTCGCCGACACGCTGCCCGCCGCGGGCGACACGTTCGAGGTCGCGCCCGGCGTGCGCTGGCTGCGCATGCCGCTGCCGTTTTCGCTGGATCACATCAACCTCTGGCTGCTGCGCGACGAGATCGACGGGCAGGCCGGCTGGACGATCGTCGACTGCGGGATCTCGTCGGATGCGATCCGTACGCACTGGGAACGGATTTTCGACACGCATCTCGACGGGCTGCCGGTGCTGCGCGTGCTCGTCACGCATTGCCATCCCGATCACTTCGGCCTCGCGAACTGGCTCTGCGAAGGCGGCGACAAGGGCCGCTGGAACGTGCGGCTGTGGATGACGCTCGGCGAATACATGTTCGGCTGCCTGATGGCGGCCGGCAACGGTTCGAACGCCGGCGGCGCGGCCGCGGCCGATCATTTCGCGCGCCACGGCCTGACCGATCCGGTCGCGCTCGAGAAGCTGCGCAGCCGCCGCAGCTACTACTCGGACCTCGTGCCGGCCGTGCCGCCGCGCTACCGGCGCCTGCGCGAAGGCGACGCGGTGAAGATCGGCGCGCGCACGTGGCGCGTCGTCACCGGCTACGGTCATTCGCCTGAACATTGCGCGCTTCACAGCGAAGCGGACGGCGTGCTGATCTCCGGCGACATGGTGCTGCCGCGCATCTCGACCAACGTGTCCGTGTTCGACCTCGAGCCGGAAGCCAACCCGCTCGCGCTGTACCTGGAATCGCTCGGCCGCTACGAGACGATGGCGCCCGATACGCTCGTGCTGCCGTCGCACGGCAAGCCGTTCCGCGGCGTGCGCACGCGCATCGCGCAACTGCGCGCGCATCACGACGCGCGGCTCGACGAAGTGCGCGTCGCCTGCGCGGAAAAGCCGGCGAGCGCGGCCGACATCGTGCCGATCATGTTCCGCCGCCGCGAGCTCGACATCCACCAGATGACCTTCGCGCTCGGCGAGGCGCTCGCGCACCTGAACCTGCTGTGGCTCGCGGGCGAGCTCGTGCGCGAGCAGGGCGACGACGGCGTGCTGCGTTTCCGTTGCGCGCGCTGAGCGCGCGTCGTCGCCGTCACGCGACGGGTTCGTAACGCCACCCGTCGCGCTGCCATTGCATCGTGTGCGTCGGCGCGAGCGCCGCGAGAAACGCGTCGTCGTGCGACGCGACCACGAGCGCACCGGGGAAGCCGGCCAACGCGGCTTCGATCGCGCGCACCGATTCGAGATCGAGGTGATTGGTCGGCTCGTCGAGCAGCAGCAGCTGCGCGGGCGTGCCGCGCCACAGCGCACACGCGAGCGCGGCCTTCAGCCGTTCGCCGCCGCTCAGGCGGTGCACCGGCTGCGTCGCGCGCGCGGCATCGAGCTGCAGCAGCGCGAGCCGGCTGCGCAGGTCGCCTTCGGCGAGCGGCGTATCGAGGCGTCCCAACTGCTCGACGATCGAGCGTTCGGGATCGAGCAGCGCGAGCCGCTGATCGAGATACGCAGCGCTCACGTGCGTCGTGCATGTCCCGGCGCGCGGCGCGAGTTCGCCGGCGAGCATGCGCAGCAGCGTCGATTTTCCGCAGCCGTTCGGGCCCGTCAGCGCGATGCGCACGGGGCCGCTGGCCGACCACGTGATCGCGTCCGCGCGGCCCGCGGTGCGCCACGGCAATTGCGCGCGCTCGAGCGCGAACAACTGGCGGCGCGCGCTCACCTCGGTGCCCGGCAGCGACACGAGCACCGGCGCGTCGGCTTCGACGCGCGCGGCGGCTTCCTGCACGCGCGCATCGAGCGTCGCCTTGCATTCGCTCTGGTGACGGCGGACCGTCCCCATGATGCTGCGAGCCGCCCCCTTGCGGCTCTGTCGCGCCATCGACGACAGGTTGGCCGTTTTCGCGTCGCGCAGCGAGCCGGCCGCGTGGCGCTGGATCGTGTCGTGTTCCTGTTCGAGCCGGCGCCGCGCGCGCCCGCGCTCGGTGCGCGCATGCTCGAGCGCGGCCTGCGCGGCATCGTGTTGCGCATCGCGTTGCGCGCGATACAGCGCGTAGTTGCCGCCGTATGCGCGCACGCCGTGCGGCGTCAGCTCGACGATGCGTTGCACGTGCGCGAGCAACGCACGGTCGTGACTGACGACGACGACACCGCCGCGCCAGCCGTCCAGCGCGCCGCGCAGCCATGCACGGCCCGGCGCATCGAGGTGGTTGGTCGGTTCGTCGAGCACCAGCAGCCCGGCTTCCGACAGCAACGCGCCGATCAGCGCGACGCGCGCCATCTGGCCGCCGCTCAACGCATGCGCGGGCGTGTCGGCGCGCACGTCGTGCAGGCCGGCCGCGTCGAGCGCCGCGCGCAGCCGCTCGGCCAGGTCCCAGCGATCGCCGATCAGGTCGATGTCGTGCGCCGTCGCGCGCCCGTCCGCGAGGCGCGCGAGGGCCGCGAGCGGCGCGTCGAGCGCGGCGATTTCCGCGACGCTCCGCGTGCCGGCCCGCGCGTCGTCGTGTTGCTGCGCGACGTAGACGACCGGCGTCTGCCGGTCGATCGTGCCCGCGCTCGGCGTGCGCCGGCCCGCGATCAGTTGCGCGAGCAGGCTTTTGCCGACGCCGTTGCGGCCGACGATGCCCGTCGGCGTGCGATCGATGGAAAGGTCGAGCGAATCGAACAGCGTGACGCCGTCGTCGAAGCGGAAAGAAACGTGATGAAGCGCGACGAGCGCGCCGGTCGGCGTGGCAGCAGCCATAAGCACCTCCGAAAATGCGTGAAACCCTTCGCGCGGCGTGCGTGGCACGGCGGCGAAAACATTTTTTGGAAGGCTTAGTTGTTCACTTTGGCTGGCGTCCGGTATGAGGAATAAGCGCGCAGTGTAGCAAGCGCGGCGCGCGGGCCGCAAGCGACGGGCGGGCGTGCCGTCGCTTGCGCGCCACGTGCGGTTACTGCACGGCGACCGCCGCGAAGTTCTGGCGGCCGAACGGGCTGACGTGATAGCCGCTTACGTTCGCGCGCGTGAGCGCGGCCGCGGTCGGGTAGCCGAGCGGAATCCACAGCGCCTGGTCGTGGATGATCTTCTGCGCGGATTCGTACAGCTTCGCGCGCCTGGCCTGATCGGCGGTCGCCTTGCCGTCGGCGATCAGCTTGTCGAGCTGCGCGTCGCAGAAGCGCGCGAAGTTGATGCCCGACTTCACCGCGTTGCAGCTGAACAGCGGCGACAGATAGTTGTCCGGATCGCCGTTGTCGCCGGCCCAGCCCATGAACAGCATGTCGTGCTGGCCGAGCTTCGCCTGCTTGATCAGCTCACCCCATTCGATCACCTTCACCTCGGCCTTCACGCCGATCTTCGCGAGGTCGGCTTGCAGCAGTTCCGCGCCGGCCTTCGGGTTCGGGTTCAGCACGCTGCCTGTCGGGCGCGTCCAGATCGTCGTCGAGAAGCCGTTCGGGAAACCGGCCTGCGCGAGCAACTGCTTCGCCTTCGCGGGATCGTACGCATACGGCGCGACGTCCTTCGCGTAGCTCCACGTGTTCGGCGGATACGGGTTGTTCGCGGCCGTCGCCGTGTTGTCGAACACCACCTTCAGGTAGGTCGCGCGATCGAACGCGAGGTTCAGCGCCTCGCGCACCTTGTTGTTGTCGAGCGGCTTCTTCTGCGTGTTCAGCGCGACGAACGCGGTCATGAACGCGGGCGTCTGCACGACCTTCAGCGCGCTTTCGCCCTTGGCCGCGAGCACGTCCTGCGGCTTCGGCGACAGCGCGATCTGGCATTCGCCGGCCTTCACCTTCTGCATGCGCACCGACGCGTCGGGCGTGATCGCGTAGATCAGCCGGTCGACCTTCGGCTTCGTGCCCCAGTAGGCCGGGTTCACGTCGTAGCGGATCAGCGCGTCCTTCGTGTAGCTCTTCAGCACGAACGGGCCGGTGCCGATCGGCTTCGCGTTCAGGTCGGCCTGCTTGCCGGCCTTCAGCAGCTGGTCCGCGTATTCGGCCGAGTAGATCGACGCGAAGCCCATCGTCAGGATCGGCACGAACGTCGCATTCGGCTCGTTCAGCACGAACTTCACCGTGCTGTCGTCGACCTTCGCGACCGACTTCACGAGCTTCACGAGGCCCATCGACTGCGCGTGCGGGAAGCCGCTCGCGCCGGCGACCTTGTGCCACGGGTTCGCATCGTCGAGCATCCGCGAGAACGTGAACACGACGTCGTCCGCGCTCAGCGGGCGGCCCGGCTTGAAGTAGTCGGTGGTCTGGAACGCGACGTTCGGGCGCAGGTGGAACGTGTACGTGAGGCCGTCGGCGCTCGCTTCCCATTTGTCGGCGAGCGCGGGTACGACCTTCTTCGCGGCTTCGTCGTACGACACGAGCGTGTTGAAGATCACGTCGGCCGATGCGTTGGTCGTGACGAGCGAGTTGTACTGCACGACGTCGAAGCCGTCCGGGCTCGATTCCGTGCAGACGGTGAGCGGCTTGGCGGCGGCGAGGCCGGGAGCGGCGAGGGCGGCGGCGAGCGCGGCCGCGGCGAACAGCTTGACCTGCATAGGTTCTCCCATGTGACTTGTGATTTTTTGCCGGGTGTCGGAATGCGGGCGCGGCCCGACAGCGAGCAGGCCGGCGCGGCTGGCGGATAGCATACCGTCAAAGCGTGCCGCGCGTGAAAAAAGGCGCCGGAACGCGGCGAGTTGAGCGAAAAACGGCTGCGTTCGCGACGGAATGCGTGTTGGGGCGGCGCAGCGGCGGGGGAGGCGAAGGCAGGTGCGGCAGTGAATGGCGGGCGGGCGAGGCGGTTGCGGGGAGACTGCAAATTGAGACGGGCCGGCGCGAATTTGCTGGGGCGGCGGAAGCGGAGAAGCGGAAGGATCGCGGCGTGCGATCCGTGATACGGCCGACAGAAGGAAGCGCCGCACGCGGGCGGGGCGGCGCGACAGACGCGCCGGACACCCGATGCACTCAGTGCGCGCCGGCCTTCGGCTTGCGCGGCGCCTTTTCGAACAGACGGTCGTAGAGCCAGCGCGGCAGCACGTGCAGCACCTTCGCGACGACGCCCATTTGCCACGGAATCACGCGGAACGCGTGCTGCCGGGCGATCGCGCGTGCGGCGCGGGCCGCGAAGCGGTCGGCGTCCATCAGGAACGGCATCCGGTACGGGTTGTGCGCGGTCATCGGCGTGCGGATGTAGCCGGGCGCGATCGTCACGACGCCGACGCCGGCCGGGCGCAGCTCGACGCGCAGCGCCTCGAGATACTTGATCGCGGCCGACTTGGACGCGCTGTACGCGCCGGAACCGGGCAGGCCGCGCACGCCCGCGACGCTCGCGACGCCGACCAGCGTGCCGTGGCGCGCGGCCGTCATCGGGCCGACGAACGGCTCGAACGTCGCGACCATCCCGTAATAGTTGATGTCCATCACGTTGCGGAACGTGGCGAGATCGCCTTGTCCCGTGACGGCGCCCTGGCTGATGCCGGCGTTCGCGATCACGACGTCGGGGCAGCCGTGCGCGGCGATGAACGACGCGGCGGCCGTGGCGAGCGCATCGGCGTCGCGCACGTCGGCGGAGTAGACGGAGACGGACAGCTTGGGAAAGCGTCGCGCGAACGCATCGAGGGCCTCGGTGCGGCGCGCGACGAGGGCGAGCGTGGCGCCCTGGCGGGCGTATTCCTCGGCCATCGCGAGGCCGAGGCCGCTCGACGCGCCGGTGATGAAGACCTTCAGCGGAGTAGTCATGCCGGCGCGCGGGCGGGGATCAGAGCTTCTTGTCCTGAACCTGCTTCACGAGGTAATCGAGCACCTGCGCGGTACCCGGAATGCTGTTCGTGTAAGCCGGGCCCGTCTTGTACTTGCCCTGGACGATGACCGTCGGCACGCCGTCGATCGCGTAGTTCTTCAGCAGCTCGGCCGACTGCTTCACCTGGCCCTGCACGCTGAACGAGTTGTACGCGTCCATGAACTGCTTCTTGTCGACGCCTTGCGTCGCCAGGAAGTCGGCTTGCGCCTGCGGCGTCAGCAGGTAGTTCTTCTGCTTGTGGATCGCGTTGAAGATCGCCGGCGTGACCTTCTCCGAGATGCCGAGCGCCGACACCGCGTAGAACAGCTTCGAGTGCGGGACGAAATCGTCGCGGAAGGCGACCGGCACGCGCTTGAAGTCGATGTTGTTGCCCTGCTTCTTCACCCAGGCCTCGATCGTCGGCTCGAATTCGTAGCAGTGCGGGCAGCCGTACCAGAAGAACTCGATGACCTCGACCTTGCCGGCCGGCGCGGACACCGGCTGCGGCGACTTCATCACCTCGAAGTCCTTGCCGGACACCGGTGCGGCCGGCGTTGCCTGGGCGAAGCCGGCGGCGGCCAGGCCCAGGGACAGAAGGAGCGTGCTAAGCAGTTTTTTCATGTTGTAGACGTCGAATCAGTTGCTCGGGTTACGAAACGTAACGGGTTCTGCGTGGGCGCGGCCGGTTGCTTACTGCTTCGTGAAACGGATCACCGCCGTGTCGACACCTGCATCGGACAGGCGCTGACGGGCCGAGTTCATATCCTCGAATTTCGAGAACGGGCCGACGCGCACGCGGAAATAGGTCACGCCGCTGACATCGCGCTTCGACACCTTCGACTCGAAGCCCTGGAAGCCCAGGCGCGCGCGCTGCTGCTCGGCGTCGCCTTCCGTCTTGTACGCGCCGACCTGCAGGAAGTAGCCGGTGTTCGCGTCGTTCGCGGTCGGCGGCTTCGCTGCCGCGGAGGACGTCGCGGACGGCGCCGGCTTCGGCGTGTTCGCGGCCTGTTGCTGCTGTTTCTGCGCGGCAGCCTGCTGCGCCTGCTTCTGCGCGGCGAAGCGCGCGAGGTCGTCCTCGCCGCCTTGCTGCTGTTGCTGCGCCTGCTGCGTCTTCTTCGGCGGTGGCGTGTTGTCGGCCGGCTTCGGCGCGACGGCGACGCCGTTGCCCGACGACGCATTGTTCGACGCGGTGGTGTTGCTCGAGCCGGTCGTGCCGTTCGTGTTGCCCGACGGCGGCACTTCGACGATCTGCGGCTCGGGCAGCAGGCCACCCTGGGTCTGGTTCGCGGCCTGGCCGGGCGCGGTATTGGGCGGCGCGGGCTGCGCGGCCTGCGGCACCGGCTGGCCGGGCGTCTTGCCTTGCAGCGCGCGGTTCGGGTCGAACTGCTGCGGCTGGCTCGCGCCGTTGTCGGCGGGCGGCGGCGCGACCTTCGACACGAACGGCGACGGCGAACGCGTGATGTAGAGCGCCACCACCACCGCGATCGCGAGGCCGACGATCAGGCCCAGCACGATTCCAAGAAATGTCCCTCCGGCTTGTTTCGATTGCTTCGAAGTTCGGCGTGGTTGTGCCATTGCTTGAGTCACCTGCAAAAAGAATCGTGAAAAGGCCGCGGCGGGCATCCGACGGCGGCGCCCGCCGCGGCCATTCGCAGCCCGGTTCGGGCCGCTTACATCTTGGCGGGCGCGGACACGCCGAGCACCGCCAGACCATTCTCGAGCACCTGCCGGGTCGCGGCGAGGAGCGCGGCGCGCGCGTTGCGCGGCGCTTCGTCGTCGACCAGCACGCGCTCCGCATTGTAGAACGAGTGGAATTCACCAGCGAGATCGCGCAGGTAGAACGCGACCGCGTGCGGCGCCAGTTCGTTCGCCGCGTGCGTGAGCATGTCCGGATACTCGGCGAGCTTCTGCATCAGCGACACGGCCTGCGGGCTCGTGAGCTGCGACAGGTCGGCGCCCGGCAGCTGCGCCGCCTCGACGTTGTAGCGCGACTTCAGTTCGTTGAGCACCGAGCAGATCCGCGCGTGCGCGTACTGGACGTAATAGACCGGGTTCTCGTCGTTCTGTTTCAGCGCGAGGTCGATGTCGAACACGAATTCGGTGTCGGCCTTGCGGGAGATCAGGAAGAAACGGACCGCGTCGCGGCCGCGCGTGATGGTCGCCTCGTCGATCAGGTCGGGTGCCGCTTCCTGGCCCGGCGCCGCGCCGCCCGACCATTCGATCAGGTCACGGACCGTCACGTAGCTGCCCGCGCGCTTCGACAGCTTCACTTCCTGGCCGTCGCGCATCACGGTGACCATCTTGTGCAGCACGTAGTCGGGATAACCCTTCGGAATGCCGACGTGCAGGCCCTGCAGGCCCGCGCGCACGCGCGCGATCGTGCCGTGGTGGTCCGAGCCCTGGATGTTGATCACCTTCGTGAAGCCGCGCTCCCATTTCGTCACGTGGTACGCGACGTCCGGCACGAAATACGTGTACGTGCCGTCCGACTTGCGCATCACGCGATCCTTGTCGTCGCCTTCGTCGGTCGTGCGCAGCCACAGCGCGCCGTCCTGCTCGTAGGTCATGCCGGCCTTGATCAGCGCGTCGACCGTCTTCTCGACCCGGCCTTCGCTGTACAGCGACGACTCGAGGTAGTACTGGTCGAATTTCACGCCGAACGCCTGCAGGTCCATGTCCTGCTCGTGACGCAGGTACGCGACCGCGAACTTGCGGATTGCGTCGAGATCGTCGATGTCGCCCGCGCCGGTGACCGGCTCGCCGTCCTTCGCGGCCACCGTCTCGCGGTTCAGGTAATCGCGTGCGATGTCGGCGATGTATTCGCCGTTGTACGCGGCTTCCGGCCAGCCCGCGTCGCCCGGCTTCAGGCCGCGCGCGCGCGCCTGCGTCGAGATCGCGAGGTTGCCGATCTGCACGCCGGCGTCGTTGTAGTAGAACTCGCGGTGCACCGCGTAGCCCTGGCTCGCGATCACGTTCGCGAGCACGTCGCCGAGCGCCGCCTGGCGGCCGTGGCCGACGTGCAGCGGGCCGGTCGGGTTGGCCGACACGAACTCGAGCAGCACCTGCTTGCCCTTTTCGCGCTCCGACGTGCCGAATGCGCGGCCCTGGTCGAACACGGCGGCGATCACCGCCTGTTTCGCGGCGGCCGTCAGGCGCAGGTTGATGAAGCCGGGGCCGGCGATTTCGGCCGCGTCGACGAGCCCTTGCGCGGCCGGCTGGGCCGTGAGGGCGGCGACGATCTTCTCGGCGAGCTGGCGCGGGTTCGTGCCGAGCGGCTTGGCGAGCTGCATCGCGACGTTGCACGCGACGTCGCCGTGCGCGGCGACCTTCGGGCGCTCCAGCGTGATGGCCGGGGTGACGAATGCCGCGTCGGCGCCTTTCAGCGCGTGTGCGACCTGCGTGACGCTATCCGCGAGCAGGGCTTCGAGGGTCTGTTTGTGTGCTGGCAGCATGCTGGTAGAAGGCTTCGTTGGTGGCGGCCGGAAACGCCGGCCGGCCGGCGCGCTTTTTAAGCGCGCGTTTCAGGGATCGCAGAATTTTAACAGGTGCTAATATGCCGCTCAGGCGCCCCGCGTCCGCGAGGCCGGACGCCGGTCTGCCGGCGTCCCCCCAACTGCGCCGCGCGGGCACAACAAGATGAAAAGGGAATTGTCATGATTACGTTCAAGAGCAAGGCGGCACAGGATCTCGACGTGCTGAAGGATTTCGCCGTATACGTGCTGGGCCTCGTCGGCAAGCAGCTGGGCGAACGCGGCGTCATTACGCACGACGAACTGGACCACGCGATCGCCAAGCTGGAAGGCGCCGTCGCGCAGGCGAAGCAGGAGCGCGCCGAGCACGCGGGCCATTTCCACGAGGACGAAGACGACCACGCGCACCACGAAGTGCCGCCGAGCCTGGCGCAGCGCGTCGCGCCGTTCCTCACGATGCTGCGTGAAGCGAAGGCCGGCGAGGCCGACGTGCACTGGGGCTTCTGAGCTTCGTTGCCCGGCCGACGCGGCCGCAGGATTGATCAGGCAAGAAAAAGCCCGCGCGACGCGGGCTTTTATTTGTCTGATCAAAAGGCGCCGAGGCCGCCCCGGTCGCGCATCGATCAGAGCTGCGGCGCGAGCGCGCGGCGCGCGTCGTCGAGTGACAGGGCCATGCGTTGCGCGTAGTCCTCGAGCTGATCCTGACCGATTTTCCCGACCGAGAAATACGTGCTGTCCGGGTGCGCGAGGTAGAAACCCGACACGCTGGCCGCCGGCAGCATCGCCAGCGAATCGGTCACGCTCATGCCGATCTCGTTCGCCTGCAGCACGTCGAACATGTCGCGCTTCACCAGATGGTCGGGGCACGCCGGGTAGCCGGGCGCCGGGCGGATGCCCGCGTACTTTTCGGCGATCAGCGCATCGTTGTCGAGCGTCTCGCCGCTCGCATAGCCCCACAGCTCGCGGCGCACACGCGCGTGCATCGCCTCGGCGAACGCTTCCGCGAAGCGGTCGGCCAGTGCCTTCAGCATGATCGCGCTGTAGTCGTCGTGGTCGGCTTCGAACTGTTTTTCCTTCACGTCGACGCCGAGCCCGGCCGTGACCGCGAACATCCCGATGTAGTCGGCGACACCCGATTCCTTCGGCGCGATGAAGTCGGCGAGCGAGCGGTTCGGGCGCATCACGCCATCGACCACCGGACGCACGCTCTGCTGGCGCAGGTTGCGCCACGTCATCAGCACTTCCGATCGCGACTCGTCGGTGTAGATCTCGATGTCGTCGTCGTTGACCGTGTTCGCCGGCAGCAGCGAGATCACGCCGTTCGCGGTCAGCCAGCGGCCCTGGATCAGGCGCGCGAGCATCGATTTCGCGTCCGAGAACACGCGCCGCGCCGATTCGCCGACGATCTCGTCGTTCAGGATCGCCGGGTACGGGCCCGCGAGGTCCCAGGTCTGGAAGAACGGGCCCCAGTCGATGTAGTTCGCGAGCTCGTTCAGGTCGTAGTTCCGGAACACGCGGCGGCCGATGAACTTCGGCTTCACGGGCTGGTAGCCGGCCCAGTCGATCTTCGTCTTGTTCGCGCGCGCTTCGGCGAGCGTGACCATCGGCTGCGCCTTGCGGTTCGCGTGCTGGTCGCGGATCCGTTCGTAGTCGGACTTCAGTTCGTCGAGGTACTTCGCCGCGCCTTCGTCCGACAGCAGGTTCGACGCGACCGACACCGAGCGCGAGGCGTCCGGCACGTAGACGACGGGGCCTTCGTAGTGCGGCGCGATCTTCACGGCCGTATGCACGCGCGAGGTCGTCGCGCCGCCGATCAACAGCGGAATCTTCTTCACGCGGAAGTAGTCGTCGCGCTGCATCTCGGACGCGACGTATGCCATTTCCTCGAGGCTCGGCGTGATGAGGCCCGACAGCCCGATGATGTCCGCGCCCTCGACCTTCGCCTTCGCGAGGATCTCGTTGCACGGGACCATCACGCCCATGTTGACCACTTCGAAATTGTTGCACTGGAGCACGACCGACACGATGTTCTTGCCGATGTCGTGCACGTCGCCCTTCACGGTCGCGATGACGATCTTGCCCTTCGCGCGCACGTCGCCGCCCGCTTCGGCGAGCAGGCGCTTCTCTTCCTCGATGAACGGAATCAGGTGCGCGACCGCCTGCTTCATCACGCGCGCCGATTTCACGACCTGCGGCAGGAACATCTTGCCCTGGCCGAACAGGTCGCCGACGATGTTCATCCCGTCCATCAGCGGGCCTTCGATCACGTTGATCGGGCGGCCGCCGGCCGCGGCGATGGCCGCGCGCGCTTCTTCCGTATCTTCGACGATGAAGTTCGTGATGCCGTGCACGAGCGCGTGCGCGAGGCGTTTCTCGACCGGCTGGTTGCGCCACTCGAGGTTCTCCTCCTTCTTCGCGGCGCCGGTCTTGAACTTGTCGGCGATCTCGAGCAGGCGGTCGGTGGAATCCGCGCGGCGGTTCAGGATCACGTCCTCGACGCGCTCGCGCAGTTCCGGGTCGAGATCGGCATACACGCCGAGCTGCCCCGCGTTCACGATGCCCATGTCCATGCCCGCCTGGATCGCGTGATACAGGAACACGGTGTGGATCGCCTCGCGCACCGGGTCGTTGCCGCGGAACGAGAACGACACGTTCGACACGCCGCCGCTCACCTTCGCGTACGGCAGGTTCTGCTTGATCCAGCGGGTCGCCTCGATGAAGTCGACCGCGTAGTTGTTGTGCTCCTCGATGCCGGTCGCGACCGCGAAGATGTTCGGGTCGAAGATGATGTCTTCCGGCGGGAAGCCGACTTCGTTCACGAGGAAGTCGTACGAGCGCTTGCAGATCTCGGTCTTGCGCTCGTAGGTATCGGCCTGGCCCGTCTCGTCGAACGCCATCACGACCGCGGCCGCGCCGTAGCGGCGGATCAGGTTCGCGTGGTGGCGGAACGCTTCCTCGCCTTCCTTCAGCGAGATCGAGTTCACGATCGCCTTGCCCTGCACGCACTTGAGGCCCGCCTCGATGACTTCCCACTTCGACGAGTCGATCATGATCGGCACGCGCGCGATGTCCGGCTCGGATGCGATCAGGTTCAGGAAGCGCACCATCGCCGCCTTCGAATCGAGCATCGCCTCGTCCATGTTGATGTCGATCACCTGCGCGCCGTTCTCGACCTGCTGGCGCGCGACGGCGAGCGCCTCGTCGAACTGGCCGTTGAGGATCATCCGCGCGAATGCCTTCGAGCCGGTGACGTTGGTGCGTTCACCGACGTTGATGAAGAGCGTCCCGGACGTGACGTTGAACGGCTCGAGGCCGGCAAGGCGCATCATGTGATCGGTCATGGCGGTGCGAATTCGTATGAGGTAGGGCGGGCGTTGGGGCGGTCGGTCAGGCGGCGTCGCTGTACTGGCTCGGCCAGCGGCGCGGTTTCACGTCGGCGAGCGCCTTCGCGATTTCGGCGATGTGCTCGGGCGTCGTGCCGCAGCAGCCGCCCGCGAGGTTCACGAGCCCGGCCTGCGCGAATTCCTTCAGCAGGCCCGACGTGACGTCCGGCGTCTCGTCGAAGCCGGTGTCGCTCATCGGGTTCGGCAGGCCCGCGTTCGGGTAGCACGACACGTAGGTGTCGCACAGCTTCGCGAGCTCGGCGATGTACGGGCGCATCAGCGCCGCGCCGAGCGCGCAGTTCAGGCCGAACGTGAGCGGCTTCGCGTGACGCAGCGAATTCCAGAACGCCTCGACCGTCTGGCCCGACAGGATGCGGCCCGACGCGTCGGTCACGGTGCCCGAGATCATGATCGGCAGGCGCTCGCCGGTGTCCTCGAACAGTTCGTCGAGCGCGAAGAGCGCGGCCTTCGCGTTCAGCGTGTCGAAGATCGTCTCGACGAGGAACAGGTCGACGCCGCCGTCGAGCAGCGCCTTCGCCTGCTGGTAATACGCGTTGCGCAGCTCGTCGAACGTGACGTTGCGCGCGCCCGGGTCGTTGACGTCCGGCGAGATGCTCGCCGTCTTCGGCGTCGGCCCGATCGCGCCCGCGACGAAGCGCGGCTTGGCAGGCGTGCTGTAGCGGGCGGCGGATTCGCGCGCGAGCCGCGCCGATTCGACGTTCATCTCGACGACGAGGTCTTCCATCCCGTAGTCGGCCTGCGCGACCGTCGTCGCGCCGAACGTGTTGGTTTCGACGATGTCCGCGCCGGCCGCGAAGTACTGGTCGTGGATCTCGCTGATGATCTGCGGCTGCGTGAGCGACAGCAGTTCGTTGTTGCCCTTGATGTCGCGCGGGAAATCCTTGAAACGCTCGCCGCGATACGCGGCCTCGTCGAGCTTGTAGCGCTGGATCATCGTGCCCATCGCGCCGTCGAGGATCAGGATGCGCGATTTCAGCAGCGCGGGCAGGTCGGCGCCGCGCGTGTAGGGCGCGTCGAGCGGGGCGGAAGCGGCGAGAGGGGTCGCGGACATGGCGGAAGAGCGGCGAAGACGGGAAAACCGTCATTGTAGCCGGTGCGCCGGGGCGCCGCCCGGCCCGCGCCAACAAACGAAAACCCCCGCCCGGCGAACCGGACGGGGGCTTGGATCGGAGTGCTCGCGGCGCCGCTCGAACGCGGCGAATGGCCCGGCGATGCGCCGGGCCGCGGGTCGTCAGTGCAGGACGACGGGCATCATCATCAGACTGTCGAACTGTCCGAGGAATTCGTCCACTTCGTCGAGCGACGGTTCATCCTCGATCAGTTGCTTCACGTGTGCGCGGAATCGCTCGGCGAGTTCGCCGTCGATGAAGATCTCGCGCTGCGCGTTCTTGTCGACGATTTCGTATCCGCCGGCATTCATCAGATGGTGGCCGGCCTGCGGCGCAAACTCGACGACGCAGTAGTTGGGGCTGTTGTAGATCATTTGCATGGCGGCACTCCTCTTCGCAGTGGCATCTGGCCTTGTTGTCCCGTAGGTGGGGCAGGCCTTGCCGGTTTCAAGGGGCTTGCGCTGCACACCCCGTTCTCCCGTTTGCGTGGGGTGTATCGGGTTAGAAGCCGATATCTGTCAAACGTTTCTTATTGTGATCCGGTGCACCGAAATAGTTGTTAAAGAGTGTCATCGGCCATTTTGGCGAGAGCTTTAATCGGTCGAAATTGCCGATTGGTCGATCGTCACTGCTCGGGCTGCGACGCTGCCGGCGGCGCAACCGCTGGTGCCTGCTCGGCGGGCGCCGGCGCGGGTTGTGCCGGCTCCGCGGCCGGTGCGCTGGCAGGCGCGTTCGTTGCGCCTTGCGTCGCGCCATCGGCAGGCGCATCGGGCGGGGCGAGCCGGCCGTGCCACAGCAGCTCGATCTGCGAGCCGTTCGGTTCCGATTGTACGAGCCGCGCGGGCAGCCAGCCGAGCGACGGCGCGAGCCACATGTCGATGCGGCGCGTGTCGCCGTCGCGGCGCGGCAGCCGCATGAAGTGGCGTGCGCGGACGATGCCGGCCTGCGTCTGCACGTCCTCGTCGCCGATCACCGTGATCGGCCAGGTCTCGCCGTTGTTGTTGTCGATCACGAAAAACTGCTGCGTGACGCCCGGCTGATACGCGGACGGATTGCCGCGCACGAGCCCCGACAACTGCATCAGCATGCTGAAGCGGTCCTGCACGCCGTCGGGCAGCGGCGCGTTGTTCGGCGTGCGCGTGAAGACGACCTGACGGATCTCGCGGTTGAAGATCGCGATGTCCTCGGGCCGTTTGCCGCGCTTTTCGACATAGCGGTCGGGCGCGACGCCGAATGCGTCGATGCGGCCTTCGCTGCGATAGCTGAACGGGCCGACGAACGGCACGGGCATCGACACCGACAGGTCGTAGGTGCGGCCGTCGGTGCGCCAGTGGATCGTGCCGATCATGTTCTGCATTCCGTTGTAGAACGTGTCGTACTGCAGGTCGCCGGGCGGCGGTGCGGCGAACTTCACGCCGCTCGCCGCGGGGCCCGGTGTCGCTGCACCGCCGGCTTCGCCGGCCGATGCCGCCTGCGTGCCGGATGCGCCTGCCGCGCCGCTCGCAGCAGAGGCCGCGGAGGCGGCGGCCGGCGGCGGCTCGCCTTGCTCGGCCGTCTGCGTCGACGTGAGGACCGGCTCGGGCGACGGCGCGGGTTTCGCCGCAGGCTTCGGCGCGGCGGGGGCCGGCTTCGCCGGCGCTGGCTCGGCGGGATGTTCGGTGGGCTTCGGCGCGGGCTGGCGTTCGATCGGCCGCGGCTTCAGCAGCTCGATCTGCACCGGTATCTCGGCGGGCGCGGGCGGCGTGAACGCATCGCGGCTGCGCGTCAGCCACAACGCCGCGAGCGCGTGCAGCACCAGCACGACGACGAGCGCGACGCCCACGCGCAGCCAGTGGCGGGGCAGGGCGTGACGAGGACGGGTGTCGGCAGGCGGCATCGGCGAAACGGAACAGGGTTGGGGCAGTCGCGGCGCGCGGCGCGCGTCACAGCCATCGGACCGCCGGGTGCGCCGCGCGTTCGCGGTACATCGCGCGGGTGTCGCACGCCCCGCGTGTCAGGCGTCGCGCGCGTCCGGACTATAGCCGAGTTCGTAAGACAGTTTCTGCGCGCATGCACGCAGCGCGGTGTCCATCTCGCCGCCCCACGCGATGTCGAACATGCCTTCCTGGCCGAGCGCGACGATCGCGAGCGCGAGTTCGCCGACCGCATCGAACACCGGCATGCAGAACGCATGGATCGTCGGCAGCAGCATCCCTTCGACGCGCGCGGCCTGATGCGCGCGCACGTCGGCGAGCACCGCCTCGACCTCGTCGAGCGTGCGCGGGCCGCCGTGATGCGGCGAGCGGCGCGTATCGGCGAGCTCGCGTTCGAGCATCGCCGCGGTCTTGCTGCGCGGCAGGTACGCGGCGAACAGCAGGCCCGTCGCGGAGCCGAGCAACGGCATCACGTCGCCGAGCTTCAGCGACGCCTTCGCGGGGTGGCTCGATTCCATCCAGTGCACGATCGTCGGCCCCTGGTTGCCCCACACCGCGATGCCGACCGTCTGGTCGACGCGGTCGCGCAACTCGGTCAGCGCGATCCGCGCGAGCTTCACGCCGTCGACGCGCGCGAGCCGCGCGAGCCCCATCTGCAGCGCGAAGCCGCCGAGTTCGTAGCGGCCCGACACGGGATCCTGCGACACGACGCCGAGCCGCGAGAAGCTGACCAGATAGCGGTGCGCCTTCGCCGGGCTCATGCCCGCGCGCTGCGCGAGATCGCGCAGCATCATCGCGCGCGGCTCGCTCGTCAGCACGTCGAGCAGGCGGAAGCCGACCTCGATCGACTGGATGCCGGAGCGGACCTTCTCGCCGCCTTCGCCGTGCTCGCCGGAGCCGGTGTCGTCGGTGTCGGAATCGGCGAGATCGTCGTCGGGAAGCGGGCTGGCGGGCATGGGCAACGGGGCGCGACAAGGCGGCAAGGGTCGGGACGAAAACGGCGCGCACGATCGTGGCGCGCCGCACGGATTCACCATCGTAAAATAGATTCCCTCCATCGTCACTACAACGGCAGATACCCCATGAAACTTGCATCGCTGAAGGACGGCACGCGCGACGGCCAGCTGATCGTCGTGTCGCGCGACCTGCACACCGCGGCGATCGCCGATGCGATCGCACCGACGCTGCAGCGCGTCCTCGACGACTGGGCGTTCTACGCGCCGCAACTGCGCGATCTGTACGACGCGCTGAACCACGGCCGCGCGCGCAACGCGTTCGCGTTCGATCCGGCGAACTGCATGGCGCCGCTGCCGCGCGCGTTCCAGTGGGCCGACGGCTCCGCGTACGTGAACCACGTCGAGCTCGTGCGCCGCGCGCGCGGCGCCGAGATGCCGCCTGAGTTCTGGACCGATCCGCTGATGTACCAGGGCGGCAGCGACGATTTCCTCGGCGCGCGCGACGACATCGTGTGCCCGTCCGAGGAATGGGGCATCGACTTCGAGGCCGAGGTCGCGGTGATCACCGGCGACGTGCCGATGAGCGCCTCGCCCGACGACGCGCTGAAGGCCGTGCGGCTCGTCACGCTCGTGAACGACGTGTCGCTGCGCAACCTGATTCCGGCCGAACTCGCGAAGGGCTTCGGTTTCTTCCAGAGCAAGCCGGCCACCGCGTTCGCACCGGTCGCGGTGACGCTCGACGAGCTCGGCGACGAATGGCGCGAGGGCCGCGTGCACCGGCCGATGATCGTCCACTGGAACGGCAGGAAGGTCGGCCAGCCCGACGCGGGCACCGACATGGTGTTCCACTTCGGCCAGCTGATCGCGCATGCGGCGAAGACGCGCAACCTGCGTGCCGGCTCGATCGTCGGCTCGGGCACGGTGTCGAACAAGGACGCGAAGCGCGGCTACTGCTGCATCGCCGAGAAGCGCTGCCTCGAGACGATCGAGCACGGCGCGCCGCAGACCGAATTCATGCGCTACGGCGACACCGTGCGCATCGAGATGTTCGACGCGGCCGGCAAGTCGATCTTCGGTGCGATCGAGCAGTCGGTCGCCCCGCCCGACGGCGCGGCCTGACGTCTGCGCGAAACCCGGCGCGAACCCGGCGCGAAGCCCGGCTCCGGCCCGCGCGCCGGGTTTCGCCTGATGTTTGCCCGCGCGGGCTTGGCTACACTCGATTCAGGCGTTTCAGCATTTCAAGAACCCGGGAGCTGCGCATGACCGATCTCGCCGCGTACGGCGGTTACGAAGCATTGAAGGTGACGCGCCGCGATCATGGCGTGCTCGACATCGTGATGAGCGGCGAGGGCGCGAACCGCAGCGGCCTCGCGACCGCGAACGAGCGCATGCATCGCGAGCTCGCCGACATCTGGCGCGACGTCGACCGCGATCCCGACACGCGCGTCGCGGTGATCCGCGGCGAGGGCAAGGGCTTTTCGGCGGGCGGCGATCTCGCGCTCGTCGAGGCGATGGCGAACGACTTCGACGTGCGCGCCCGCGTGTGGCGCGAGGCGCGCGACCTTGTCTACAACGTGATCAATTGCAGCAAGCCGATCGTGTCCGCGATGCACGGCCCGGCCGTCGGCGCGGGGCTCGTCGCCGGGCTGCTCGCCGACGTCTCGATCGCCGCGAAGGATGCGCGCATCATCGACGGCCATACGCGGCTCGGCGTCGCGGCCGGCGATCACGCGGCGATCGTGTGGCCGCTGTTGTGCGGGATGGCGAAGGCGAAGTATTACCTGTTGCTGTGCGAACCCGTGAGCGGCGAGGAGGCCGAGCGGATCGGCCTCGTGTCGCTCGCGGTCGAGCCGGCCGACCTGCTGCCGAAGGCGTACGAGGTCGCGGAGCGGCTCGCGCACGGGTCGCAGTCGGCGATCCGCTGGACCAAGTACGCGCTGAACAACTGGCTGCGCAGCGCCGGGCCGACCTTCGATACGTCGCTCGCGCTCGAATTCATGGGCTTCTCGGGGCCCGACGTGCAGGAAGGCATCCGCTCGCTGCGCGAGCGGCGCCCGCCCGATTTCCCCGGCGACGCACCGTTCTGACGCGCGTTATGATCGGATCAAGGGCGGCCGCGCGACTCGTGCCGGCCGCATCGCCCACCCAGTCAACCAGGATGCCCGTATGACGACCGATGCCTCCGGCTCCAATCCTTTCGCCGGCTTTGCCGGTTTCAAGCCTGCCGACATGCTCGACCGGATGTGGGACATGATGCGGATGTCGCCGTTCGGCGGGATGGCGTCGTTTCCCGGCGCCGCGTCGGGCCTGCCGCCGTCGCTGTCGAGCATGTCCGACATGATGGCGCCGCTCACGAGCGTCGAGGAGCTCGACAAGCGGATCACCGATCTGCGCGCGGTCGAGCAGTGGCTCAAGCTCAATCTCGGCATGCTGCAGTCCGCGATCCAGGCGCTCGAGGTGCAGCGCGCGACGCTCGCGACGCTGCGCGCGTTCGGCGCGTTCGCGCAAAGCTCGATGTCGGCGGCCGAGGAGGCGGCGGCCGCGGCCGCGCAAGCGGCGTCCGCGCCGCGCGCCGATGCGCCGCAAGCACCGGATGCCGCTGCCGCGGCTGACGAACCGCCCGCAGGCGACGCCGCGCAGCAGGCGTTCGATCCCGCCGGCTGGTGGAACCTGCTGCAGGCGCAGTTCAACCAGCTCGCGAGCCTCGCGATGACGCAGCCGGGCGCGCAGCCCGCGGAGGCGGGCGCCGCGCCGTCCGGGCAGGCCGCATCGACGGCGCGGGCGGAGCAGCCCGCACCGGCCGCGGCCGCCGCGCCGCGCAAGCCGGCCGCGAAGCGTGCGAAGCCGGCCGGCTCGGCCGCGGCGCGCGCGGCGGCCGCCTCGTCGCCCGAAACGCGTCCGCCGAAGCGCTCGACGTGACGCCAACCGGATAGCAGGTCGATCATGCGGCTCGCGCTCGTGCTGATGGGAGGCGGCGCACGTGCCGCCTATCAGGTCGGCGTGCTGAAGGCGCTGGCCGAGATCGCGCGCGAGGCCGATCCGAACCGGCACACCGTGCCGTTCACGGTCGTCTGCGGCTCGTCGGCCGGCGCGATCAACGCGACGTCGATCGCGAGCCACGCGGACGACTTTTCGCATGGCGTGCGCCGTCTGCTCGAATTCTGGGAACCGCTGCGCGCGGACTACGTGTATCGCACCGACTGGCTCGGCATCGCGGCGGCGGGCGCACGCTGGCTCGCGACGATGACCTTCGGCTGGGCGGCGCGCCGGTCGCCGCGCGGGCTGCTCGACAACGCGCCGCTCGCACATCTGCTGCAGCGCGAGCTGAGCTTTCACCGGATCGAGCAGATGCTCGAGAGCAGGCTGCTGCACGCGCTCTCGGTGACGGCGCTCAGCT
Organism: Burkholderia sp. RF7-non_BP4; assembly: GCF_001521935.1. Taxonomy (NCBI): domain Bacteria; kingdom Pseudomonadati; phylum Pseudomonadota; class Betaproteobacteria; order Burkholderiales; family Burkholderiaceae; genus Burkholderia; species Burkholderia sp. RF7-non_BP4. The sequence continues at coordinate 86,466 of NZ_LOTA01000002.1, forward strand.
ATTCGAGCGGCCGGCACCTGACGTTCTACCAGGCCGCCGAGCCGATCCAGGCATGGCGGCGCGCGCAGCGCACCGCGCGGCTCGTCGATCTGTCGGCATCGCACCTGCTTGCGTCGTCGGCCATTCCGTTCGTGTTTCCGGCCGTGCCGCTCGTGCTCGACGGCCAGATCGAATATTTCGGCGACGGCTCGATCCGGCAGGTCGCGCCGCTGTCGCCGGCGATCCACTTCGGCGCGAACCGGATCGTCGTCGTCGGCGCGGCCGACCCGCGGCCCGAGATCCCGGCCGCGAACGGTTCGGGACGGGTGCGCGGCTACCCGACGCTCGCGCAGATCGGCCAGCAGGTGCTCGCGAGCGTGTTTCTCGACTCGATCGGCTCGGACATCGAGCGGATCGAGCACATCAATCAGATGATCGAGCACTTGCCGCACCAGGTCGAAGTGGACAGCGGCTGGCGGCACGTCGACGTGCTCGCGATCGCACCGTCCGAGCGCATCGAGCTGATCGCCGCGAAACACCTGAAGCAGATGCCGGCGACGATGCGCGGGCTGCTCGGCGCAATCGGCGGCAGCCAGCCGGCCGGCGCGTCGTTCGCGAGCTATCTGCTGTTCGAGGAGGCCTTCACGCGCGAGCTGATCGAACTCGGCTATCGCGACGGGCGCGCGCAGCGCGACACGCTGGCGAACTGGATCGCGGGGGCCGACGGCGGCAGCGGGCCGGCATCCGGCCTGCCGCCGGAGAGCGGTCGCGCGACCGGCGAAATACGGGTCTGATGCGCGCGGAGCGGGGCCGAAACGGATGAAACTTACATATCGGTTGCGTTTTCGCGACGGCCGCCCGCGACCGATCGCCGCACCGGCGTTGGCGGCACGCGACCGGCTCCACGTCTCGGAACCGTCATGCGCGCGTGCTATCATGGCCGCCGCCGTATACACCATATCGAGCAGCCCGCCGGTCCGGCGGTCGCACGGGAACCCGTCCGGGAACCGCGTGGCGCCGGGCGGGCTCGCCACCGAGCCGGCCTGCGCCGGCCCCCACATCAGGCACGCGCGGCCGGTACCGTTCGAGCAGAGCGGGGCCGCGGCGTGCTTCAAGGCGGCGGCGCGGCCGCCCGGTTGCCGGACGCGGAAACTGCGTCCGGGGGCTGGATACACGCGTAAAATTAGAGTCTTGGCTGCAAAAGGCGCGCTCGCGCGCCCACGCGGCAACAGTCACGTTTAGAGAAGTCGCATTGCGCAGAACAGGGGTGGGACCATCATGAACACCATGCTTTATCCGGAACTTTACAGGTCGCTCGAAGCTGTCCGCTGGGACATGGAGAAGGACATTCCGTGGGACAAGTTCGACGCTTCGCTGCTCACCGACGAGCAGGCGAAGACGATCAAGATGAACGCGATCACCGAATGGTCGGCACTGCCCGCTACGGAGATGTTCCTGCGCGACAACCAGCACGACAGCGACTTTTCCGCGTTCATGAGCGTGTGGTTCTTCGAGGAGCAGAAGCATTCGCTCGTGCTGATGGAATACCTGCGCCGCTTCCGGCCGGAAATGGTGCCGACCGAAGAGGAACTGCACGCGGTGCGCTTCGAATTCGATCCGGCGCCGCCGCTCGAGACGCTGATGCTGCATTTCTGCGGCGAGATCCGCCTGAACCACTGGTATCGCTGCGCGGCCGACTGGCACACCGAGCCCGTCATCAAGCACATCTACGAAACGATTTCGCGCGATGAAGCGCGCCATGGCGGCGCATACCTGCGCTACATGAAGAAGGCGCTGAACAATTGCGGCGACGTCGCGCGCGCGGCGTTCGCGAAAATCGGCGTGCTGATGGCGTCGGCGCGCCGCACCGAGAAGCCGCTGCACCCGACCAACCTGCACGTGAACCAGGCGCTGTTCCCGCGCGACACCGTGCAGTCGCGCCTGCCCGATCCGGAATGGCTCGAGCGCTGGCTCGACGAGCAGATCCGCTTCGACGGCGAGTGGGAAAAGAAGGTCGTCGAACGGATCCTGCACAACCTGTCGATCCTGTTCGAGCGCACGTTCGCGACCGCCCAGGAGCTGAACCGCTACCGCAAGGAAGTCACCGGCCGCCTGCAGTCCGAAAGCGGCCCGTCGTCGGCCGCGCAACCGGCCTGAGGCCGCGCGGCATCGCAGCCGGCGTGAAGCGCCGCCGGTCGCGATCGCCGCAGTGTATTCCCGCATGAAGCCCGCCCGGCCATCCGGCGGGCTTTTTATCTGGCGCCGCCGTGTTTCGTCGCGACGTGCACCGCGCGCCGCTCACGCCATCCGAAATTCATCATGTCCGCTACCTTCGAACGCAAGCTGATCACCCGCGACGCCCTCGTTGCCCTGCGCGCTTCGCTGCCTTCGCCCGTCGTGTTCACGAACGGCGTGTTCGACATCCTGCACCGTGGCCACGTCACGTATCTCGCCGATGCGAAGGCGCTCGGCGCGTGCCTGATCGTCGGCGTGAACAGCGATGCGTCGGTGCGCATGCTCGGCAAGGGTGACGACCGTCCGATCAACCGCGAGGAAGACCGGATGGCGCTGCTCGCGGCGCTGGAAAGCGTCGACTGGGTCGTGAAATTCGAGGAAAAGACGCCGGTGTCGCTGATCGAGGCCGTCCGTCCGGACATTCTCGTGAAGGGCGGCGACTACGACATGGACGCGCTGCCGGAATCGGCCATCGTGCGCGGCTGGGGCGGGCGGGCGCTCGCGATTCCGTTCGAGCACGACCGCTCGACCACCGCGCTGTTGAAGAAGGTGCGCGCGCAGCAGTCGTGATCCGGGTGCCGCGCCGTCAGGGCGCGGATGCCGCGAGCGGCTCGGCCGTCACGGCCGGCGCGCCGATCGGACCGCCGATCACGGGCTGATCGCTCGCCTGCGCGAGCGGCATCGCATGCAACGCATCGGGCCGAACCTGCCGGGACAGCACGCCCGGTTCGCGCGGGCCGGCCGCCGGCAGCGGCCCGAACACGCCGCGCACGGCGACGAACGCAAGCAGGTTCGCGAGAATGAGAACAGCGATCAGCCAGCGCAGCATCGTCGACACTCCTCGTCGTTGTTCAGTCGTTCAACCGTTCGCTCGGGCCGCAGGCACGTGCGGCCGGCTGTCTGCACGGGCGCACGCGCCGGCGCCCGTTTTCCATCCCCACCGTGACGAAGCCCGCAGTCGGGCCTCCGTCGACGCGGCCGGCGCGATGCCGACCGGTTTCCGTCAGTTCCGCGCCGCCGCGTCCGCGGCGATCAACGCAAGCCCCGACAGGATCAGCGCGTCGTGCCGCGTATGCGGCAGCGTCAGCGCGCGCGCGACATCGTCCGCCGCGCCACCTGCCAGCACGAGCCGCACCGGTGCCTGCCACGCATCGGCGAGATCGCGCCATGCGCGCTCGATCAGCCCCGCCTGCGCGTACAGGCAGCCCGCCGACAGCGAGCGCGGCGTATCGACCTGGAACGGCTCGGCCTGCGCGCCCGCGAGCAGCCCGCTCGCGATGTCGGTGGTCAGCGTCGGCAGCTGCGCGGTGTGCGTGCCGAGCGCGCGCATCATCAGCGCCCAGCCCGGCGCGATCAGCCCACCGGTGAAACGGCCGTCCGCGCGCAGCGCTTCGAGCGTCGTCGCCGTGCCGAACGTCGCGATCAGCAGATGCTCGCCCGGAAACGCCGCCCGTGCGCCGATCAGGCCGGCCCAGCGATCGCTGCCGAGCTGCTCGGGCGTCGTATAGCCGTTCGTCACGCCGCATTGCGCGGGCCGCGAGCGGATCGTCGTGCGCGCCAGGCCCGGCCAACGGGCGTCGAGCAGCGCGTCGAGCCGCGCGGCCACGTCGGCGCCCGCGACGTTCGAGATCCATGCGCCATGCGGACGCGGCAGGGCCGACCAGTCGGGATCGGCACCGCCGTCGCGCGTATGGCCGAACGCGCCGGTGTCGACGAGCGTGCGCTGCGCGTCGGCGAGCGCCCACTTGATCCGGCTGTTGCCGGCGTCGATCAGCAGATGCGGTTCGTTCATTGCGCTTCGCGCAGCGATATGTCGCCGGCCGCGATCGCCTGGATGCCGTCGGGCGTGTCGAGCAGCAGCTGGCCGGTCGCGTCGATGCCCGTCGCGATGCCGCGCACGCGTTCGACGCCCTGTTCGAGCAGCACGACTTCGCGCCCCGCATAAGCGTGCAGCGCGTGCCAGCGCGGCAGGAACGGCGCGAGCCCGTCGGTGCCGAACTGCGCGAGTGCGGGCGTGAGCGCGTTCAGCGCCGCGGCGAGCGTATCGGTGAGGTTCGCCGATGCGCACGCGGCCGACAGCGCCGCCGGCGGCAGCCCGCTCGCGAGCGTTGCTTCGCGCGCACGCAGCGCATCGACCTGCGCGGCGACGGCTTCCGCGCCGCGCACGTTGATGCCGAAGCCGATCACGACGGCGGTCGCGTCGGCGGTGGTCCAGACGGTTTCGATCAGGATCCCGGCAAGCTTGCCGACGATGCGCGACGTGCCGTCGTCGGCGGTCGTCAGCAGCAGGTCGTTCGGCCATTTGAGCGCGACGCGCGCGCGGTCGTCGAGCGGCAGCGTGGCGAGCCCTTCCGCGAGCGCGACGCCGATCGCGATGCTGAGGCCGCCCAGTGCGTCGACGGGGCGCGGCACGATGCAGCCGACCGAGCACAGCAGCGCGTTGCCGGGCTGCGCGAACCAGGGGCGGCCTTGCCGGCCGCGGCCCGCCGTCTGCTCGAACGCGACGCGCACGAGCGGCGCGGGCAGCGCGTTCGCGGTGCGCGGGAGCGCCTTGAGGCGCGTCGCGACGTCGGCGTTGGTCGAGCCGGTGGCGGCGACGATGTCGAGCGGCCACGCGCGCGGCGCGGCGTCCAGGTGGGCCTCGAGCCGGTTGCGCGCGATGTGCGCGTCGCCGGAATCGGGCGTGTCGGAGGAGGTGGGGGCGTTCATGGCGCCTATTGTAGCGACAGGGGGCCGTGCGTGACGGGCGGCGCGCACGACGGGCGGGGCCGGGGCGGCGGCCCGCACGCGACCTGCGCAAAGCCGCCGCCCGCGCGGCTCGGTGCTTCTCGATCTGCACCAGCGCCTTGACGCCCTCTTCGGACGTTTTCGCGGGCAAGCAGCGTCCTGCCCCTTCAGGGCCGGCGTGGCGGGCCGATTCCCGTTGCGGGCGGTCGATGCGCGGGGAGTCAGCTCGCTCTGCCGCCGCGTCTGTGCCCGCGCGGCCGACGCACCGTCACGGCGCGACGACCGGATGCTTCAACGCATGCGCGGTCTCGATCCACTGCGCATGGAATTCGTCCGCGTCGGGCTTGAGCCCCAGCTCGCCGTTGCGATAGGCCATTGCGAGCGTTTGCACGGCTTCCGGCAGCTCGTGTTCCGCCGCACGGCGATACAGCGCGAGCGCGCGCGCTTCGTCGCGCGGCACGCCGCTGCCTTCGCGGTACGCGTTCGCGAGCATGAAATCCGCGGCCGGGATGTCCGCGCGCGACGCGATCTCGAACCAGTGCGCGGCCTGCACCGGGTCGGCAGCGATGCCGTAGCCGCTGCGATGGATCAGCCCGAGGTAATACGCGGCGGCCGGATCGCCGTGTCCGGCCGCTTCGCCGAGCAGCGTGCGGGCGCGTGCGTAGTCCTTCGGGAGGTCGCCGCTGCCGAGCAGCAGCGCCTTGCCGAGCGCCAGCTGCGCACGCCGCGCGGCCGGCGTGTCGGCTTTCGGGTCCGCCTGCGCGGCGGTTTCGAGCCAGCCGCGTCCCTCGTCGCGCAGCCCCGGCTCGCGCGCATCGACGAGCGCGATGCCGAGCGCCGCCTGCGCGTCGCCCGAGCCGCGCCGCGCAAGGATGCGCAATTGCGCGAGCGCGTGCGGCTCGACGGCCTGCGCGACCATCGCCTGCCATTCGTCGAGCTGCGCGGCGCTCGGCGCGGGGCCGGCGGCGCGCCAGCCCGTCGCCGCGACGACGGCCGCAACGGTCACGGCCGCCGCCGCGAGCAGCGCGGCCGGCGGGAGTTTCGCGCGCAGCAGGCGCCGCGCGGCGGCGGCGAAGCCGGCCTCGGCGGGCCGCATCGTCCGGATCGGTTGCATCGCGGGTCTCGTGGTCATTGCGTGAGGTCGATCTCGTAGAGGGCGAGGTTCTTGCCCGAGCCGTCGTCGGCCGCGACCTGCGTGAGGCCGGTCAGGCCGGCTGCCGCCGCGTCGCCGAGCCGGTTCGGCGCGGACGTGAACTGCACGTGCGCGACCGAGCTCGCCAGCTTCGTGAAGCGCCAGCTGCGCTGCGCGCCGTCCGCCGCGCGCGTGATCGCGCCGCGCTTCTTGATGAACGCGATCAGCACGTCGCGGTTCGCGTCGGGCGACGCGAAGATCGTCTTGCTGCCGTCGAGGCCCGGGAAGTTGCCGCCGCCGCTCGCGCGGTAGTTGTTGGTCGCGACGATGAACTGCGCGTTCGGGTCGATCGGCGCGCCCTTGTACGTCAGGTTCCTGATCCGGCTGCCGACCGGCTGCGTGACGTCGATCTCGTACGCCAGATCCGCGGACGTGAACATGTCGAAGTTGTAGCCGGGGAAGCTGCTGACGAGCGGCTGCACGGTCGCCTTGGTCGGATCGATCGTGTTGAAGCGCTTCGCGGCCGTCTCGAGCCAGTTCTTCACGTCGCTGCCGCTCACCTTCACCGCGTACACGGTGTTCGGATACAGGTACAGGTCGGCCGCGTTGTTGATCGCGAGCGCGCCCGGCGCGACGTCGGTGTAGTCGCTGCCGCCGCCGAAGCCGCTCTTGAACGGCGCGCTGACCGACAGCACCGGCAGCGACGCGTATTGCGGCAGGTTCGCCTGCACGTAGGTCTTCACGTAGTCGGCCTGCGCCTCGTTGACAATCTGGATCGCGCCGGGATCGCCGACGTCCGCGAAGTACGAGTTCATCCGGTAGTCGGTCGAGCCGATCGGCGTCTTCACGTAGTCGATCGTCGCCTGGTGCTCGGCGGCGATCGCGGCGGACACCGACGGATCGGCGGCGACGTAGCTCTTGTCGGCGTTCTGGATCGGCCGCGCCTCGACGGTCGTCTGCGACTTGTCGACGCTCCACGCGTTGCCGTCGAACTTCAGGCCGAGCTTGATCACGCCGAGATGCTTGCCCCAGTAGTTCGCCATCACGGTCGGCACGCCGTTGACGGTGCCCTTCGCCTTGTCGACGCCCGGCAGGTTGAACTGCGCGACGGTGCTGTTCGCGTCCGGGAACACCTGGTGCGAGTGGCCGATCAGCATCGCGTCGATGCCGGGCACCTTCGACAGCCACCAGCTGCCGTTTTCCATCGTCGGCGAATACGCGGCATTGTCGAGGCCGCCGTGCGAGATCGCGACGACCAGATCGGCGCCCTTCGCGCGCATCTCCGGAATGTACTTCTCGGCCGCTTCCTTCAGGCCGGTCGTGTAGACCTTGCCGTCGAGCCAGCGCTTGTCCCAGCTCATGATCGCGGGCGGCGTGAAGCCGATGATGCCGATCTTCACCGGCGCGCTGACGGTCTTGCCGTCGGGCGCGACGGCCGTCACGGTGCGGGTCAGGATCGTGTACGGCGTGAACAGCGGCGCGTTGGTCCGCGCGCTGATCACGTTCGCGAGCACCTGCGGGAAGTTCGGGCCCGCGCACTTCTTCTGCTGCGCGGGGGCCGGCAGCCCGTCGACGTCGAACGTGTTGCCGGTCACCTGCGACAGGTACGGCAGGCCGTAGTTGAACTCATGGTTGCCGATCCCGCCGCCGTCGAACTTCGCCGCGTTCATCACCTTGTAGATCGCGAGCGTCTGGTCGCAGCCGATCGGGTTCACGAGCGCCTGGTAATCCGACAGCGCGGTGCCCTGGATCGTGTCGCCGTTGTCGAGCAGCAGCGTGTTCGGATACTGCGCGCGCGCCTGCGCAATCAGCGTCGACACCCGCTCGAAGCCGAGCGACTTGTCGGCGGCGAGCTTGAAATAGTCGTACGACAGCACGTTGGTGTGCAGGTCGGTCGTTTCGAGCAGCGCGAGCGTGGCCGTCGTGCCGGCGGGCGCCTGCGTCTGCGACGACGGCGGAGCGGTGACGTCGTCGCCGCCGCAACCGGCGAGGGCGAAGGCGAGGCTGGCGAGCGCGGCGGCGGCGGTCGCGCGGCGGCGGGAAAGCGGGGGGAGACGCATCGATTGTCCTGTTTGGTGTTCTGTTCTATGAATCGCGAGGAGCGCAGCGAAATGGCGGCGCGGGCGCCGACGGCCTGACGTGCGGCGCGTGAGAGTATCGAAAGGAAACGTGACGGAAGAATGAAAGGTCGCGTGCCCGGCACGCCGCTGCGGCGGCGAACGCCGCGCCGTGGCGGGCCGGGCGCCCTCGACGAGGCGCCTTTGGCCCGGCGTCGGCGCCGGGCGCGCCCGGCTGCGCGCCCCGGCGGCAATCCTCACGTCGCGGCGCCGGACGGTTCGATACAATGGCCGCTGTCATCCTTTTGCAAACAACCCGCCCTTGGACTTCGACACACCTCCCGGCCTGTCGGTCGACGCCGGCGGCCAGGGCCAGACGGTGCGCCTGACCGGCCAGTGGACCGCGCTCGCGCTCGCGCGCAATCGCGGCGAGGTCGCGCGCCGCATCGCGGGCATCGCGTCCGGGCGCGTGAACGAATGGGATCTGTCCGGCATCGAGCGGCTCGATCACGTCGGCGGCCAGGCGCTGTGGCGCGTATGGGGCCGCAAGCTGCCGGCCGGCGTCGAGCTGACCGCCACGCAGCGCACGATCTTCGAGCGGATCGAACGTCTCGACAGCCAGCGCGAGGCGCCCGAGCGCGTCGCGCGCTTCGATCCCGTCACGCGCCTCGGCCAGGCGATCTTCGCGTTCGGCGAACACCTGCAGGGCGGCATCGCGATGTTCGGCCTCGTGATTCTCGACGCGCTGTCGGTGCTGCGCCGGCCGCAGACGATGCCGTGGAAGGAAACCTCGGCGAACATCTACAGCGCCGGCGCGCAGGCGCTGCCGATCACCGCGCTGGTCGCATTCCTGATCGGCATCGTGCTCAGCTATCTGTCCGCGCAGCAGCTGCAGATGTTCGGCGCGAACCGCTACATCGTGAACATCCTCGGGCTGTCGGTGATTCGCGAACTCGGGCCCGTGCTGTCGGCGATCCTCGTCGCGGGCCGCTCGGGCTCGGCGATCACCGCGCAGATCGGCGTGATGCGCGTGACCGAGGAGCTCGACGCGATGCGCGTGATGGGCATTCCGCACGGGCTGCGGCTGATCCTGCCGCGCGTGCTCGCGCTCGGCGTCGCGATGCCGCTGCTGGTGATGTGGACCAACATCGTCGCGCTGACGGGCGGCGCGCTTGCCGCGAAGTTCGTGCTCGGGATCGACGTCAACTATTTCGTGCGCTCGCTGCCGGGCGTCGTGCCGATCGCGAACCTGTACATCGGCCTCGGCAAGGGCGTCGTGTTCGGCATGCTGATCGCGCTGGTCGCATGTCATTTCGGCTTCAGGATCAAGGCGAACTCGCAAAGCCTCGGCGAAGGCACGACGACGTCGGTCGTGTCGTCGATCACGGTCGTGATCCTCGCCGATGCGGTGTTCGCGATCCTGTTCCAGAACGTGGGGCTCGGATGAACGCGTCGAAACAACCCGCGGCCGGTGCCGTGCCGGCCGATGCCGCCAGCGCACATGCCGCGGCAGTCGGCGCGGGCACGGTCGGCACGCCGCCGGCGGCCGCGCACGGCGACGACCTCGTGATCGAGGTGCGCAACCTGACGAAGCGCTACGGGCGCAACATCATTCACCAGAAGCTCGATTTCGACGTGCGGCGCGGCGAGATCGTCGCGATCGTCGGTGGCTCGGGCTCGGGCAAGACGACGCTCGTGCGGCAGATCCTCGGCCTCGAGCGGCCGACGTCGGGCACGATCAAGGTGTTCGGCGAAGACACGTCGAAGATCGACGACGCGAGCGCGCGGATGATGCGCACGCGTTCGGGGATGCTGTTCCAGCAGGGCGCGCTGTTCTCGTCGATGACGGTGTTCGACAACGTCGCGCAGCCGCTGCGCGAGCTCGGCCGCGTACCGCCCGACCTGCTGCACGACATCGTGATGCTGAAGCTCGAGATGGTCGGGCTGCCGTGCAAGCACGCGTCGAAGATGCCGGCCGCGCTGTCGGGCGGGATGGTGAAGCGGGTCGGCATCGCGCGCGCGATCGCGCTCGAGCCCGAGCTGCTGTTCCTCGACGAGCCGACCGCGGGGCTCGACCCGCAGGCGTCCGACGAATTCGTCGAGCTGATCGCGACGCTGCACCGCACGCTCGGGCTGACCGTCGTGATGGTGACGCACGATCTCGACACGATGGTCGCGTTGTCGACGCGCGTCGCGGTGCTGGCCGATCGCAAGGTGCTTGTGGCGGCGCCGGTCGAGGAGGCCGCGAACGTCGACCATCCGTTCATCCACGAATATTTCCTGGGGCTGCGCGGGCGCCGCGCACTGCAGGCGCTGCCGCCCGAGCGGCGCGCGAAGCTGCCGAAGGCGGCCCTCGAACCGGCGCTGTCGAGCGTCGAATTGTAGGAAAGGCAAGAAGCAAGGAACCCGCGAATGGAAAACAAATCACATGCGTTCTGGGCCGGCCTGTTCACGATCGCGCTGACGCTGGCGATCGCGGGCACCGTGTTCTGGTTCAACGTCGATCGCACCGTGCGCGTGCCGTACGACCTGCTCGCGCGCACCAACGTGACGGGCCTGTTCCCCGATGCGGCCGTGCGCTTTCGCGGCCTCGACGTCGGCAAGGTGCAGTCGATCGGCTTCGACCGCTCGCATCCGGGCCAGATCCGGATCCGGATCCTCGTCGACCATGACGCGCCGATCACGCAGTCGACCTACGGCAGCCTCGGCTTCCAGGGCGTGACGGGCATCGCGTTCGTGCAGCTCGAGGACACGGGCCGCGACCTGGCGCCGCTGCCGTCGTCGCCGAAGGCGATCGCGCAGATCCCGATGCGGCCGAGCCTGTTCGACCAGATCCAGGAGCGCGGCGACGTGTTGCTGCGGCAGCTCGAGCTGGCGGCGAAAAGCGCGAACGCGCTGATGTCGCCGGAGATGCGCGAGCAGCTGCGCGCGACGGCCGAAAGCCTGCAGCACGCGGCGGACGGCGCGACGACGCTGTCGAAGCAGCTCGCGCCGGCGGTGGCCGCGCTGCCGGAAACGATGCACCAGGTCGATCGCGCGATGGCGTCGGCGAACACGCTGCTGCAGCCGAACGGGCCGCTCGTGGCGAACCTGAACAAGGCCGGCTCGGCTGCCGAGCAGGTCGGCGTCGCGCTGAACGACCTGAACGCGCGGGTCCAGTACGACACGCTGCCGCGCTTCAACGTGCTGGCCGGCAGCGTCGGCGATGCGTCGCGGCAGTTGAAGGACGTCGCCGGTGAACTCGGCCGCAACCCGAGCAGTCTGTTGTTCGGTTCGCCCGGCTCCGCGCCCGGCCCCGGCGAGGCGGGCTTCGTCTGGCCGGGGGCAGGGGCCGCCGGGAAATGAAGCAGATCGCCAGCCCGGACCACGACGCCATCGAAACCGGAAACATCATGCAGGAACATGCCATGCCACGAATCCTTGATCGCGCGCTGCGTCCCGCCGCGACCGCGCTCGCGATGCTGACGCTCGTGTTCGCCGCCGGCTGCGCCGGCAACGGCGCGGCGCTGTCGAACGTCCGCTATGACCTCGGGCCGGCCACATCGGCCGTCACGGCCGGCACGGGCCCCGCGCTGAAGGTGCTCGACGTCGCCGCGCCCGACGCGCTCGACACGGACAAATTCGTCTATCGCCTCGCGTATGCGGATGCGCAGCGCACGGCCGTCTATCGCGACAGCCGCTGGACCGCGCCGCCCGCGCAATTGCTCACGCAGCGGCTGCGCGGCGCGCTGTCGTCGCGCGGCGCGGTGCTCGAAGGCTCCGACGGCGTGCGCGCGCCGACGCTGAAGGTCGACCTGAACGAATTCGAGCAGGTGTTCGACGGGCAGTCGCAGAGCCACGGCGCGGTCACCGCGCGCGCGACGCTGATGCAGGACGGCAAGGTGCTCGGCCAGCGCACGTTCGTCGCGCGCGCGCCGTCGAGCACGCCCGACGCGGCCGGCGGTGCGCGCGCGCTCGCGGCCGCGAGCGACGAGCTCGTGTCGCAGATCGCGGCGTGGGTCGGCGTGCAGGCGTACGCGGGCAACCCGTGACGCAGCGCGCGCAGCCGCGATGAGCGCGCCGGGCACGTCGCGCGCGTCGTCGCTGGCACGGCAGGCGTTCGCCGCGTATGCGGCGCTCATCGTCTATGCATCGCTGTATCCGTTCGACGGCTGGGTATCGCTCGGCATCGGGCCGTTCGACTACCTGTTCGCGCCGATGCAGCGTTATGTGACCGCGTTCGACGTCGTCACCAACGTGCTCGGCTACATGCCGTTCGGCGCACTCGGCGTGCTTGCGCTGCATCCGCGCTGGCGCGGGGTGGCCGCGACGCTGATCGTGGGCGGCCTCGGCGTGCTGCTGTCGGGATCGATGGAGGCGCTGCAGACCTACCTGCCGACGCGCGTCGCGTCGAATCTCGACCTCGCGGCCAACGCGCTCGGCGCGCTGCTCGGCGCGGCGCTCGCGGCACCGGCCACCGGCGCGCTGCTCGACCGTGGCGCATTGCGCCGGCTGCGCTTCGCGTGGTTCGAGGCCGACGGCGCGACGCCGCTGCTGCTTGCCGCGCTGTGGCCGTTCGCGATCCTGTTTCCGTCGCCGTTCCTGTTCGGCATCGGCGACTGGCCGGCCGCGCTGTGGGAGCGCGCCGACGGCTCGATGCAGGACGCGCTGCTCGCATGGCTGCCGGCCGCGTGGCGCGTGAGCGAATGGCCCGAGCGCGTCGACGGCTGGCTGTCCGATTCCGCGTGGGAAGCCGCGCTCGGCGGGTTGATGCTGTTCGCCGCGCTGGCGATCGCGTCGCTCGCGATGCGCGCCCGCGCGCCGCGCGTGCGGCTCCTGATCGCGTTCGTCGCCGCGACGCTCGCGCTGAAGGCGGCCGCGACCTTCATGCAGTCGAGCACCGGCCTCGTCGTCGTGTGGGCGACGCCCGGCGCGCGGCTCGGCATCGAGCTCGGCTTCGCGGCGGCGCTGCTCGCATTGCGCGTGCCGGCCGCATGGCGCGCGCTGCTCGCGGCGCTCGCGCTGCTGGCCGGTGTGGCGCTCGTCAACCTGCTGCCCGTCAACCCGTTCTTCGACTTCACGCTGTCGGGCTGGCGGCAGGGCCGCTACGTGCACTTCAACAGCATCGCGCGCTGGCTCGCGTGGATCTGGCCCTACGCGGCGCTGATCTGGCTCGGTCAGCGAGTCGAGCACGCGTGGCTGCCGGCCGCGCGGCGGCGCTGACGCGTCGGGAGAGGCAACGGGGCGGCGCGGCCGCGCCTCGTCGGTCGCGGGCAGCCGCGCGCGCCGGTCGCTATAATCGTCCGCACATCCGTTGCCGCGCGCAACGGCAATCGCCCTTCTTTCCGCCCGGCGCCGCGCCGGGCCGCACGTCATCATCATGGATTCCTACTACCAGCACCACGTCTTCTTCTGCCTGAACCAGCGCGAACCGGGCGCCGAGCGTCCGAGCTGCGCGCAATGCGACGCGCAGACCATGCAGGAGTACGCGAAAAAGCGCGTGAAGGAACTCGGCCTCGCGGGGCCGGGCAAGGTGCGCATCAACAAGGCCGGTTGCCTCGACCGCTGCGAGGAAGGGCCCGTGATGGTCGTGTATCCGGAAGGCACGTGGTACACGTATGTCGACCAGGCCGACATCGACGAGATCGTCGAATCGCACCTGCGCGACGGCAAGGTCGTCGACCGCCTGAAGATCTGAGCGGGCCGGCCGAATGAACGTTCATACGCAGAAGTCGCTGATCCCCGGCCCGGTCGGGCAGATCGAAATCGCGGTCGACCTGCCCGACGCCGTGCGCGAAGGCGGCGCCGCGCCGCGCGGCATCGCGCTCGTCGCGCACCCGCATCCGCTGTTCGGCGGCACGATGGACAACAAGGTCGCGCAAACGCTCGCGCGCACGCTGGTCCAGCTCGACTACGTGGTGTACCGGTCGAATTTCCGCGGCGTCGGCGCGACCGAGGGCGTGCACGACAACGGCATCGGCGAGGCCGACGACCTGCTCGCCGTGCTCGCGCACATGCGCGCGCAGCCCGCCTATGCGGACCTGCCGCTCGTGCTCGCGGGCTTCTCGTTCGGCACCTTCGTGCTGTCGCACGTCGCGAAGCGGTTGCGCGACGCGGGCGAGACGATCGAGCGGATGGTGTTCGTCGGCACGGCCGCGAGCCGCTGGCAGGTCGCCGACGTGCCCGAGAACACGCTCGTGATCCACGGCGAAACCGACGACACGGTGCCGATCGGTTCGGTCTACGACTGGGCGCGGCCGCAGGAACTGCCGGTCGTCGTGATCCCCGGTGCCGAGCATTTCCTGCATCGCAAGCTGCACGTGCTGAAGCGCATCATCGTCGACGCGTGGCGCTGATCCGCTGAACCCGGCGTGCGGCGCCGCTGCCGCACGACCGCGATGTCGCCGCGCGCGACATCGCGCCGCATCGTGTCCCGACGCGATCGCAGATGCCCGTTCCAGCGCGGCGCAATCCGGCTTGCACGGCGCCTGCGCACGCCTTTCGCGCGGCTTCGAGCACGATTCTCCGCAGCGAAGCCGCGCTATCCTCCCGAAGCCTGTGTGTGGCCACCTGAGCCCTGGTTCGCGAAAACGCCGTTCGCGGCCACGTATAATGGCCGCATTTCGCGTCGCCCGCGGCCCGGCCGGGCCCATGCGGCGCTCGTTTCGCCGCCTGTCCGCCCGCTCGCGACGGCCGCGAACCGAACGCGTCCGCACGAGTCCAACCGGCGCGTTTCGCGCCGTCCGACGCAGTCGGACGAACGCCGGAACGCTCGCCGCCTTGCCGTTCAACCCCTGCGCGTTTCGCGCCGCACTTTCTGCCACCAGCCTGAATCGATCATGCGTCTGTCTCCCCAAGGCCTCAAGTCCCTCGCTTCTTCCATCGCCTTCGGCACCGCCGCGCGCAACGTCGCGCTGGGCGTGATGCTGCCCGTCGCACTCGCGTCGACGATCGTCGTCGCCGAGGCGAAGCCGGCCGTCAAGGCCAAGGCCGCGCATGCCGCGCCGGCCGCCGCCACCGAGCAGTTCACCGGCGCGCCCGCGACCTTCATGCCGGGCGCGGTGCCGCCGCCGGGCGTGAACGCGCGCTCGTGGGTGCTCGTCGATGCGACGAGCAACACCGTGCTCGCATCGGGCAACGCGGACGAACGCGTCGAGCCCGCGTCGCTGACGAAGCTGATGACGGCCTACCTGGTGTTCGAAGCGCTCGACAAGAAGAAGATCTCGATGGAGCAGATCGTCACGCCGAGCGTTGCGGTTCGCCGTGTCGGCACCGACGAGTCGCGCATGTTCATCGAGGCGAACAAGCCGGTGTCGGTGCACGACCTCGTGTACGGGATGATCATCCAGTCGGGCAACGACGCCGCGATCGCGCTGGCCGAACTGGTCGGCGGCAGCGAAGGGCAGTTCGTCACGCTGATGAACGACGAGGCGGCGCGCCTCGGCATGAAGGGCACGCACTTCGCCGACGTGAACGGCATGCCCGACCCGAACCACTACACGACGGCCGGCGACCTCGCGAAGCTGTCCGCGCACCTGATCCGCGATTTTCCGCAGTACTACAGCATCTTCTCGGAGAAGGAATTCAAGTACAACAACATCCGCCAGGGCAACCGCAACCGCCTGCTGTGGCTGGATCCGACGGTCGACGGCCTGAAGACGGGCCATACGCAAGCGGCCGGCTATTGCCTGATCGCGTCGGCCAAGCGCGCGATCCCGGGTGTCGACAGCCAGCGCCGTCTCGTGTCGGTGATGATGGGCGAGCAGAAGGAAAGCGAGCGCACGCAGGACAGCATGAAGATGCTGAACTACGGCTATAGCGCGTTCGACGCGGTGCGCCTGTTCAAGGGCGGCCAGGCGATGTCGACGCCGCGCATCTACAAGGGCAAGGAAAACACCGTGCAGGTCGGCGTGAAGG
This sequence comes from Burkholderia sp. RF7-non_BP4, assembly GCF_001521935.1. Classification (NCBI taxonomy): domain Bacteria; kingdom Pseudomonadati; phylum Pseudomonadota; class Betaproteobacteria; order Burkholderiales; family Burkholderiaceae; genus Burkholderia; species Burkholderia sp. RF7-non_BP4. The sequence continues at coordinate 102,492 of NZ_LOTA01000002.1, forward strand.
GCGACCAGTGGGTGACCGTGCCGCGCGGCCTGGGCGACAAGGTCAAGCCGGAAGTCGAGGTCAACGCGCCGCTGATCGCGCCGCTCGCGGAAGGCCAGCAGGTCGGTACCGTGAAGATCGTCGCCGACGGCAAGACGCTGTCGGAGTTCCCGGTCGTCGCGCTGCAGGCGGTGCCGGAAGCGGGTATCTTCGGTCGTATCTGGGACTCGATCCTGCTGATGTTCAGCAAGAAGAAGTAAGCGCGACGGGCCTTTGTTTTCACGACTTCATCCCCATCTGGTACAGCCATGAGCCAAGCCGAATTCGAACCGATTGTCTACCTCAGCGTGTCGTCGCAGGAGGAGCTGGTGCCGTTGTCGCAAGCCCGGGTCCCGGTGCTCGACCGCGGGTTCATCTTCGGCGATGGCGTGTATGAAGTCGTCCCCGTTTATGCGCACGACGGCGCGCACGTGCCGTTCCGGATCGAACAGCATCTGGAACGGCTCGCGCGCAGCCTGAAGAAGATCGGCATCGACGATCCGCATGACGCGGCCGGCTGGCGCGCGCTGATCGAGCGCGTGGTCGCCGCGAACGCGGAAGGCCTCGGCGACGGCAATGCGCTCGTCTACCTGCAGGTGACGCGCGGCGTCGCGAAGCGCGGCCATGCGTTCCCGGCGAACGCGGTGCCGACGGTGTTCGCGATGACGAGCCCGCTGCGCCTGCCGTCGGACGAGGAGCGCGCGCGGGGCGTGCGCTGCGTGACGGCCGAGGATCGTCGCTGGCTGCATTGCGACATCAAGTCGATTTCGCTGCTCGGCAACGTGCTGATGGCGCAGCATGCGGCCGAACGCGATGCGTTCGAGACGATTCAGCTGCGCGACGACAACGTGACCGAAGGTTCGTCGTCGAACGTATGGATCGTGAAGAACGGCGAGCTGATGGCGCCGCCGCGCAGCAACAGGATCCTCGAAGGGATCCGCTACGCGCTGGTCGAGCAACTGGCCGAGGAATGCGGCATTCGGTTCGTCGCGCGCGAAATCAGCGAGGTCGAGCTGCGCTCGGCGGACGAGATCATGATCACGTCGGCCACGAAAGAGATTTTGCCCGTCACGTCGCTCGACGATCTGCCCGTGCAGGGCGGCAAGCCGGGCCCCGTGTTCGCGGCGTTGTACGACGCGTACCAGCGTGCGAAGGCACGCGAGTTTGAACAGTTTGACCTAACCCGGAGAAAATGATGAGCGAACCGACCAAAACCATCGAGGTCACCGGCGCGATCGATACCCGGAAGGAGTCGCTGCTGGAGTTTCCGTGCGATTTCCCGATCAAGATCATGGGCAAGGCGCACCCGGAGTTCAAGGACACGATCTTCAAGGTCGTGGCCGTCCACGACAACGAGATCGACGTCGAGAAGATCGAGGAGCGTGCATCGAGCGGCGGCAACTACACCGGCCTCACGATCACCGTGCGCGCGACGAGCCAGGAACAGCTCGACACGATCTACCGTGCACTGACCGGCCATCCGATGGTCAAGGTCGTGCTCTAGGGCCTGTTCCCGCCAATAACGGGCTTGCGAACGAGCCTTGCCGGCTGCAGTGCAAGGAGCAAGGAGCGCCGTTTGGCCGAGCCAAACAAGCGACGCGCGACGCCGCAATGCGGCCGGCAAGGCCCGTTCCCCTGTTTGGAAAAAATCACTCGTGGGGCTGGCCCCCAGAAGGGCCGATCGCCGCGTCATGCTCCTTGCGAATACGTCGAGTATTCGCTTCGTCGCATTCCTTGCGCTCGGCCCTTCTGGGGGCCAGCGCAAGCCCGTTATTGGCGGGAACAGGCCCTACGTTCTCCATCCGCCTTCCTGCGCGCACTCGGCGGGGGTCTTCCCCGCCGCGCGCCGCGCGTCCAGCTCGTCGCACAGCAGCTTGTATTCGGCGACTTCCTGAAGCAGCCACGCCCTGAACGCCTGCACGCGAGGCGTGTTCAGGAGCGGCGGCGGACACACGAAAAAATAGTGCCACGGGCTCTGCCCGTCGATGTCGAACAGGCGCACGAGGCGCCCGTCCAGCAGGTCGTGCACCGCAAGCGAGCGGCGCACCAGCGCAATGCCCTGGCCGTCGATCGCGGCCAGCAGCAGGTTCGACGAATCCTGGTACAGAATCCCCCGTTTCGGCTCGGTCAGCGTATCGAGCCCGGCCGCGTCGAACCACGGCCGCCACAACTCGTCGTCCGAGCGCAGCAGGTTGTAGTGCACGAGATCGGCGGGCGTCCGCGGCAGGTTACCGCCGTTCAGCGTCGGCGAGCACGCCGGAAAGAACACCTCCTCGAACAGCGGCTCGACGTGCAGCCCCGGATAGGTGCCGGAGCCGAAGCGGATCGCGAGGTCGACGTCGTCGCGCGCGAAATCGGTGAGCGAGTTGGTCGACTGCAGCTCGACGTCGATTTCCGGATGCCGCTCGATGAACGTGCCGATGCGCGGCGTGATGAAGCGCGCGGCGAACGACGACAGCATCGACACCACCAGCCGTCGCCCGCGGTCGCTTGCGCGCACCTCGCGCGTCGCGTCGGCGATCACCATCAACGCGGTGCGGACCTGCTGCGCGTAGCGCATGCCGGCGTCGGTCAGGCACAGCCGCTTGCCGTTGCGCGTGAACAGCTGCACGCCGAGCTCCTCCTCGAGCGCGCGAACCTGGTGGCTGACCGCGCCGTGCGTGACGTACAGCTCGTCGGCGGCGCGGGAGAAATTCTCGTGGCGGGCGGCGGCTTCGAACGCGCGAATCGCGTTCAGCGCAGGCAGCTGGCGGAGGTCCATTTGCTAATTTTCCTCACATCGACGTGAAAATTGGTCGTTTTGTCGGACGCCTTGAAGTGACTACGATTGTAGCCATCGAAGCATTTATTGGCGGAGACGATCATGCAAGAAATTTCTTCAAGCATCACGTTCGAAATTCCCGCGGGCGAAACCGTGCCGATGAAGGTGCAGCGCAGCACCCGTCTGACGGTGCAGTGCGGGCCGGTGTGGGCGACGCGCAGCAACGACGTCGAAGACTACTTCCTGGTCGACGGCGAAACGCTCCGGCTGCGCCGCGGCGAGCGGCTGTGGCTCAGCGCGGAAGGCCGGCAGGGCGCGCATGTGGCGTTCTCGGTGTCGCGGCCGGCCGGGGAGATCGCGCGCGGCGCGCTCGCACGGCTGCGCGATCGTGTGAATGCGCTGCTCCACGACGGCTGGCGCACCGTCTAACGGGCCTTTCCTCCGACGGATACGCGCGATCCGTCCCCTTCCATAGCCGGCGAGACGCATGGGTTTTCGGTAAACTACCGCCCATGTCCGTCTCGCCGGTTGCCATCGTGTCCACGCCTGTCGCTGTTTCCGAATCGCCCGCCGGGTCTCCGGTTCAGCCCGTCGCGCCGGTCACCGTGCGCTGGCGGGGCAGCGAGGCCTACGAGACGAGCTTCGACGCGATGCGCGCGTTCACCGACACGCGCACGGCCGACACCGGCGACGAAATCTGGGTCGTCGAGCATCCGCCCGTCTACACGCTCGGCCAGGCCGGCGACCCGGCCCACCTGCTGGTGGCCGACAGCGGCGTGCCGCTCGTGAAGGTCGACCGCGGCGGACAAATCACCTACCACGGCCCCGGCCAGATCGTCGTCTACCTGCTGCTGGACCTGCGCCGGCGCAAGTTGATGGTGCGCACGCTCGTGACGAAGATCGAGGAAGCCGTGATCGAAACCCTCGCGGCGTATAATCTCGCTTCGGTCCGCAAGGCGGGCGCGCCGGGAATCTACGTGGCATCCGGCGTGCACGAAGGCGCGAAGATCGCGGCCCTCGGCCTGAAGATCCGCAACGGCTGCAGCTATCACGGGCTGAGCCTGAACGTGAAGATGGATCTGCGCCCGTTTCTCGCGATCAACCCGTGCGGCTATGCCGGACTGGAAACCGTCGACATGGCGAGCCTCGAGGTTGCCGCCGACTGGAACGACGTCGCCCACACGCTGGTGGGGCGTCTGATCGCCAACCTCGACGGCGAATCCGCGGCCGCCGACAAGCCGCAGGCACTGGAACATTCGAATGACTGACGTTACCGCTTCCCCCGCACCGGCCGATTCGGCCGCGACCCCTGCCTACGATCCGACCGCCAAGCAGAAGGCGCAGGCGAAGACGGCGCGCATCCCGATCAAGGTCATTCCGATCGAGAAGCTGAAGAAGCCGGAATGGATCCGCGTGAAGGCGGCCACCGGCAGTTCGCGCTTCAACGAGATCAAGACGATCCTGCGCGAGCACAACCTGCATACCGTGTGCGAGGAAGCGAGCTGCCCGAACATCGGCGAATGCTTCGGCAAGGGCACCGCGACGTTCATGATCATGGGCGACAAGTGCACGCGCCGCTGCCCGTTCTGCGACGTCGGCCACGGCCGTCCCGATCCGCTCGACGCGGACGAACCGAAGAACCTGGCCCGCACGATCGCCGCGCTGAAGCTCAAGTACGTGGTGATCACGAGCGTCGACCGCGACGACCTGCGCGACGGCGGCGCCGCCCATTTCGTCGAGTGCATCCGCGAAGTGCGCGAGCAGTCGCCGGAAACGCGCATCGAGATCCTGACGCCGGACTTCCGCGGCCGTCTCGACCGCGCGATCTCGATCCTGAACGCGGCACCGCCCGACGTGATGAACCACAACCTCGAAACGGTGCCGCGCCTGTACAAGGAAGCGCGCCCGGGTTCGGACTACGCGCACTCGCTGAAGCTGCTGAAGGACTTCAAGGCGCAGCATCCGGACGTCGCGACGAAGTCGGGCCTGATGGTCGGCCTCGGCGAGACCGAAGAGGAAATCCTGCAGGTGATGCGCGACCTGCGCGCGCACGACGTCGACATGCTGACGATCGGCCAGTACCTGCAGCCGTCCGAGCACCACCTGCCGGTGCGTGCGTACGTGCATCCGGACACGTTCAAGATGTACGAGGAAGAGGCGTACAAGATGGGCTTCACGCACGCGGCCGTCGGCGCGATGGTGCGGTCGAGCTATCACGCCGATCTGCAGGCGCACGGGGCCGGGGTGGTCTGAGCGCCGCGTTCGCGCAACAGCCTCACATCTCATGCAGTTGAAGAAGCCCGCAGCGATGCGGGCTTTTTCGTTGGTGCGGCCGCCGCCCGCGCGTTCGCACGACAATCGCCATCCGACCGGACGCGTGTTCCGGTCGAACGTGGAAAGCAAAGCTGAAACGGCATCGATAGCTTCGCAGGATAAGTTCGCTCCCGCCGCGCGCAAAGCTCGTAAAGTCGGCTCTCCCGCAGCAATGCCCGCATTCGAAGGAGAGCCGCATGTCCCGTTTCAGCTTCGTCCGCCGCGCCGTCGTCGCGCTGACCGCCTTTGCCGCGCTGGGCGCGGCGCACGCCGAATCGCGCGAAGTCGTGATCGCGTACCAGGATATGGTCGTGCCGTGGCGCTACGCGCAGGCGAGCGGTGAAGTCGAAAAGGCGACCGGCTACAAGGTCACGTTCCGCAAGCTCGACAGCGGCGCCGACGTGATCCGCGCGCTCGCGTCGGGCTCCGTGCAGCTCGGCGAGGCCGGGTCGAGCCCGATCGCGGCCGGACTGTCGCAGGGGCTCGACATCTCGCTGTTCTGGGTGCTCGACAACATCAACGACGCCGAGGCGCTCGTCGCGCGCAACGGCTCGGGCGTGACCAGCGTCGCCGCGCTGAAGGGCAGGAAGATCGGCGTGCCGTTCGTGTCGACGTCGCATTTCCATACGCTCGTCGCGCTGCAGGCCGCCGGCGTGAATCCGAACGACGTGAAGATCGTCAACCTGCGTCCGCCCGAGGTCGCGGCCGCGTGGACGCGCGGCGACATCGACGCGACCTACATCTGGGATCCGGTGCTCGCGAAGGTCAAGCAGTCGGGCACCGTGCTGACGACGTCGGGCCAGGTCGCGAAGCAAAGCGGCAAGGCAACCTTCGACGGCTTCGTCGTGAGCCGCAAGTTCGCGCGCGAGAACCCCGAGTTCGTCGCGCGCTTCGTGAAGGTGCTTGCGTCCGCCGATGCCGACTACCGCGCGCATGCGGCCGCCTGGAAGGCTGGTTCGCCGCAGGTCGCGGCGGTCGCGAAGGTGTCGGGCGCGGACGTGCAGGACGTGCCCGCGAGCCTCGCGCTCTACGCGTTCCCGACGCCGGCCGAGCAGGCGTCGCCGACGTGGCTCGGCGGCGGTGCGCAGTCCGGCGCCGCGAAGTCGCTCGCGGCCACCGCCGCGTTCCTGAAATCGCAGGGCACGATCCAGACGGTGCTCGCCGACTATTCGGTCGGCGTCGATCCGCAGTTCGTGCAGAAGGCCGCACGCTGAACGCGGCGCGTCAGGCGACTCAGGCCACTCATCGCGGAGCCCTCGATCATGAGCACGCTGGAAGTCCGTCAGGTATCGGTCGCCTATCCGGGCGAACGCGGTCGGCCGACGACGCAGGCGCTCGCGCGCGTCGACCTGCGCATCGATTCCGGTGAATTCGTCGTCGCGCTCGGCGCGTCCGGGTGCGGGAAGACGACGCTGCTGAACTGCATGGCCGGCTTCGTCGCGCCGACGACGGGCGACGTGCGCGTCGACGGCGTGCCGGTCGCGGGCCCGGGCGCCGATCGCGGCGTCGTGTTCCAGAAATATGCGTTGCTGCCTTGGCTCGACGTGCTCGAGAACGTCGCGCTCGGGCTGCGCTTCGCACGCGTGTCGAAGGCGGAGCGCGAAGCGCGCGCGACGGAGATGCTCGCGCTCGTCGGCCTCGAGCGCCATGCGCATGCGCGCGTGTACGAGCTGTCGGGCGGGATGCAGCAGCGCGTCGGCATCGCGCGTGCGCTCGCGAGCGATCCGCGCGTGCTGCTGATGGACGAGCCGATGGGCGCGCTCGACGCGATGACGCGCGGCACGATGCAGGCGCTCGTCCTCGACGTGTGGGCGCGCACGGGCAAGACGGTGTTCTTCATCACGCACGACGTCGAGGAGGCGCTGTTCCTCGCGACGCGTCTCGTCGTGATGACGCCCGGCCCCGGCCGCATCGCGGAAACCTTCGAGCTGCCGTTCGCGCGGCGCTACGTCGAATCGCGCGATGCGCGCGCGGTGAAGTCGTCGCCGGAATTCATCGCATGGCGCGAGCGGCTGATCGCGTATCTGCATCGCGACGAGGCGGTCGCGGAGGTCACGTGATGCACGAATTCGCGCGGCAGGGCGCGTCCGTCGGGCGCGGCCGGATCAGTACTTTGCACAGGCAGGACGACATGAGCACGCAGGATTCCTGGGCGGCCGATCGAGCGGCCGGAAGGGTCGAGCAGGACGAGCGCACGACGCGGCGCAAGGCGGCGCGGCCGTCGCGCCGCTACCGCTTGCCGGGCCAGGGCAAAACCGCGGGGCTCAGCGCGGCGACGGTCGCGGCGCTGGCCGTGCTGTGGTGGAGCGCGACGCATTGGCAGTGGTTGCCGCCGCTGTTCCTGCCCGCGCCGGAAGCGGTGTGGGCGGCATTCGTCGATGCGTGGCACGGCCGCATCCAGGGCGGCCTGCCGCTGCCCGAGCATCTGCTGTGGAGCGCCGCGCGCGTGTTCGGCGCATTCCTGCTCGCCACCGCGATCGGCGTGCCGGCCGGCGTCCTGATGGGCGTGAGCCGTGTCGCGCGCGGCGTGCTCGATCCGCTGCTGGAATTCTACCGGCCGCTGCCGCCGCTGGCGTACCTGCCGCTCGTCGTGATCTGGTTCGGCATCGACGAGACGGCGAAGCTGGTCGTGATCTTCCTCGCGTGCTTCGCGCCGATCGCAATGGCCGCCCGTGCGGGCGTGCGCGCGGCGACGGTCGAGCAGATCAACGCCGCCTATTCGCTCGGCGGCAGCTTCGCGCAGATCGTGCGCCACGTCGTGCTGCCGGCCGCGCTGCCGGAAATCCTCACCGGCCTGCGGATCGCGATCGGGTTCGGCTGGACGACGCTCGTCGCGGCCGAGATGGTCGCCGCGACGGCCGGGCTCGGGCAGATGGTGCTCAACGCGTCGAGCTTCCTGCGCACCGATATCGTCGTGATGGGCATCCTGATCATCGGCGCGATCGCGTGGCTGTTCGATCTCGCGATGCGATGGGTCGAGCGGCGGATCGTGCCGTGGAAAGGGCGCGGATGACACGCAGCAGGCGGCGCATTCACGCCGCCTCTGCCGGCCGCTTTCAATCCCCCATCGCGATCCCTTCACGCCGCGGGTCGGCCCCGCCGAACCACACCGTCTGCCCCTGCACGTTCAGCCGCTGGATCCCCTGCAGTCCGGAATTCATCTCGACGACTTGCACGTCGTGCCCGCGTCCCTTCAGGCCGTCGACGAGCGCGTCCGACACGCGGCCGCGCTCGAGCTGCGTCGGCCCGTTCATCGACCCGACGTTCGGCAGCGCGATCGCCTGCTGCATCGTCATCCCCCAGTCCATCACGCCGATCAGCGTCTTCGCGACATGGTTGATGATCGCGGGGCCGCCGGCCGAGCCGACGATCATCGTCACCTGCTTCGTCTTCTTGTCGAACACGAGTTCCGGCGCCATCGACGAGCGCGGCCGCTTGCCCGGCTGCACGCGGTTCGCGACGGGCCGGCCGTTCTCGCTCGCCACGAACGAGAAATCGGTGAGCTGGTTGTTCAGCATGAAGCCGCGCACCATCAACCGCGAACCGAACGCGTCCTCGACGCTGGTCGTCATCGACAGCGCCTGGCCGTAGCGGTCGACGATCGCGATGTCGGACGTCGACGGCAATTCGGGGCTGCGGTCGTCGGCCAGCGCGAGCGTCGCGCCCTGCGGCGTGCCGGCCTGCGCGACGCCCATGCTCGTGTCGCCGATCAGGCGCGCGCGCTGCGCGAGATAGGTCCTGTCGGCGAGGCTCGCCCAGCTGCCGCCCGGCAGCGGCGCGAAATCGGGATCGGCGACGTAGCGCGCGCGGTCCGCATACGCGAGGCGCCCGGCCTCGCTGAACAGGTGCGCGGCGAACGGCGTCGGCTCGTAGCCGAGCTCGGTCCGCACTGGCTTCTGCGCGCCGATCTGCTGCCAGTCGGGCATCGCCTCGAGGATGCCGAGCATCTGCGCGACCGCGAGGCCGCCCGACGACGGCGGCGGCATCCCGCACACCACCGAGCGCCGGTAGTCGGTGCACAGCGGCGCACGCACCTTCGCCTTGTAGCGCGCGAGATCCTGCAGCGTCAGCAGGCCCGGGTTGGTCGGATGCTTGCGCACCTTGGCGACGATGTCGCGCGCGATCGCGCCGGTGTAGAACGCATTCGCGCCGCGGTCGGCGACCTGGCGCAGCACGGTCGCGAGCGCGGGGTTCTTCAGCACCGTGCCGGCCGCCTTCGGCGTGCCGTCCTTGTTGTAGAAGTACGCGCGCGCGGCCGGGTCGTTCATCAGGTACTTGTCGTTCGCGATCAGCATCGCCAGGCGCGGGCTGATCGTGAAGCCGTGCTCGGCGAGCCGGATCGCGGGCTGGAACAGCCGGCGCCACGGCAGCTTGCCGTGCGCGCGGTGCGCGGCGTCGAGCATGCGCAGCACGCCCGGCGTGCCGACCGAACGGCCGCCGACGACACCTTCGTAGAAGCCCATCGGCTGGCCGGTCGGGCCGTAGAACAGGCGGTCGGTCGCGGCGGCCGGCGCGGTCTCGCGGCCGTCGTATGCCTGCGTCGTCTTGCCGTCGGAATACAGCATGAACGCACCGCCGCCGAGCCCCGACGATTGCGGCTCGACGAGCGCGAGCACCATCTGCGTCGCGATCGCCGCGTCGATCGCGGTGCCGCCGGCCTTCAGCATGTCGTAGCCGGCCTGCGTCGCGAGCGGGTTCGCGGCCGCGATCATGAAGTGCTGCGAGGTCCAGCCCGGCTTGTCGGTCCAGCCGGACGAGCGTTCGGGCGCGTGGACGCCGGGCAGCGGCACCGCGGCGCCCGACGCGGCGGCGACCGGGACGACGGCGCCCGACGGCGCGGACGGGGACGTGCAGCCGGCGCTGAACGTGGCGAGCGCGACGAGCGCGAGCTCGGCGACGGGCGTCCAGGGACGCGAATACGGACGAATCCGGTCGAACATTGAACCCTCGGCAACAGTGAATTCGAAGGCGGCGGCGTATGCGCGGCACGCGCTCCGCACGGGCGGCGCGCTATTGTCGCCGCGCGGCCGGCGGGTTGTCACCCGACAGGAAACCCTGACGCATCCCGTCGGAGCCGCCCCGGCCGGTCTTCCCGGCCTGTTCGAGGATGAACTCTATGAACGTCGCGGTCGCGCGCGTGTGGTGCCGGTTCGGCATGTAGAGCATGTACATGTGCGTGCCGAAGATGCTGAGCCGGTACGCGTCGAGCGAGGTGACGACCGTGCCGCGCCGCATGTCGTCCTGCATCACGTAGTCGGGCACGATGCCGACGCCGATCCCGGCGAGGATCGCCTGGCGCAGGAACAGGAAGTTCTCCGAAATCAGCGTGGGTTCGAGCAGCACCTCGTGGCGCTCGTCGCCGAGATACGCGGCGATCCGCAACTGCCGCCCCAGCACCGTCGCGGTGACGACCGGCGCGGCGGCCAGCGCGCCGAGGCTCGCGGGCATCCCGTGCGCGGCCGCGAACGCGGGCGACGCGCACGCGACGTAGCGCACCGCGCCCATGTCGCGCGCGACGAGGTTCTGCGGCGGCTCGGACATCACGCGGATCGCGATGTCGACTTCGTCGCGCATCAGGTCCTCCACGCGATTCTCGAACACCACGTCGAGCACGATGCCCGGATGCAGCCGCTTGAACGCGAGCAGCCACTCGGACATCACCATCTGCCCGTAGCCGCTCGGCACCGACAGCCGCACGCGGCCCTGCAGGTCCTGGCCGAGCGTCGTCACCGATTCCTGCGCGGCGAGCAGTTCATTGCGGATGCGCCGGCCGTGCTCGTACAGCTTCAGCCCGATCTCGGTCGGCTCGATGCAGCGCGTCGTGCGGCGCACGAGTTGCTGGCCGATCGAGCGTTCGAGCTGGTTCAGCCGGTAGCTGACGTTCGCGCGGCTCATCTTGAGCCGCTGCGCGGCCTTGCTCAGGTTGCCCGCATCGAGGATCTCGACGAGCAGCGTCAGCGCGTTCAGGTCCATGTCTTGTGTCTCCCGATCCGGCCCGCTTAAGGGCCGGAAACGGTCTGAAAGCATTCAATGTCAAGTCAGACTTGACAGCTTGTAAAGGCGCGCGGGAATTGTCAATGAATCTCGATCAATCGAGAATCGAGTCATGCCCGGCAACCACGCCGGATCGTTTCCCGCCGCGCGGCACCAGGCTCGGGAGCCGGCACCGCTTGCCGGCCCGACGACCGGTTTCGCCCGCGCGGCGCACCGCACTGGAGACACGATGAATTCACCCGCTTCCCCCGAACCTTCCGGTGCCGGCGCCGGCACCGTCACGCGCGAACGGCGCGACAAGGTGCTCGTTGTCACGATCGACCATCCGCCCGTCAACGCGCTGTCCGCCGACGTGCGGCGCGGTCTCGCCGACGCGCTCGACGCCGCGCAGGCCGACGACGCGATTCGCGCGGTGCTGATCGTCGGCGCCGGCCGCAACTTCATCGCGGGCGCCGACATCCGCGAGTTCGGCAAGCCGCCGGTGCCGCCGTCGTTGCCGGACGTATGCGAGCGGATCGAGTCGAGCGCGAAGCCGGTCGTGGTCGCGCTGCACGGCGCGACGCTCGGCGGCGGCCTCGAGGTCGCGCTCGCCGCGCATTACCGGCTCGCGGTGCCCGGCGCGAAGCTCGGCCTGCCCGAAGTCACGCTCGGCCTGCTGCCCGGCGCGGGCGGCACGCAGCGCACGCCGCGCCTGATCGGCGCGAAGGCCGCGCTCGACCTGATGCTGACGGGGCGTCACGCCAGCGCCGACGAAGCGCTCGCGCTCGGCCTCGTCGATCGCGTCGCGCACAGCGACGACACGCTCGCCGAAGGTCTCGCCTATGCGCAGGAACTCGTGTCGCTCGGCGCGCCGGCGCGGCGCACGCGCGATGCGCAGGGGCTCGCCGATCGCGCGGCCGCGCAGGCCGCGATCGACGCGGCGCGCGCCGAGCTGCCGAAGCAGTCGCGCGGCCTGTTCTCGCCGGCGAAGATCGTCGATGCGGTCGAGGCCGCGCTCACGCAGTCGTTCGACGCGGGGATGAAGCTCGAACGCAGCCTGTTCCTGCAATGCATCGACAGCCCGCAGCGCGCGGGCCTCGTGCACGCGTTCTTCGCGGAGCGCGAGGCCGCGAAGGCGCCCGAGGCGCGGCGCGCGAGCGCGCGTCCGGTCGAGCGGATCGGCGTGGTCGGCGGCGGCACGATGGGCGCGGGCATCGCGGTCGCGGCGCTCGACGCCGGACTGCCCGTGACGATGATCGAACGCGACGAAGCGTCGCTCGCGCGCGGCCGCGCGCATGTCGAGAAGGTGTACGACGGCCTCGTCGCGAAGGGGCGGATGACGCCGGCCGCGCACGCGGCGCGGCTCGCGCGCTTCAAGGGCAGCACGTCGTACGACGCGCTCGCGCAGGCCGACGTGGTGATCGAGGCCGTGTTCGAGGACATGGGCGTGAAGAAGGCGGTGTTCGCCGAACTCGCGCGCGTGTGCAAGCCGGGCGCGGTGCTCGCGACCAACACGTCGTATCTCGACATCGACGAGCTGGCCGCCAGCATCGACCGACCGTCCGACGTGATCGGCCTGCATTTCTTCTCGCCGGCCAACGTGATGAAGCTGCTCGAGATCGTCGTGCCGGCGCGCGTGAGCGCGGACGTCGTCGCGACCGCGTTCGCGCTGGCCAGGCAGCTGAAGAAGACGCCGGTGCGCGCCGGCGTGTGCGACGGCTTCATCGGCAACCGGATCCTCGCGGTCTATCGCACCGCCGCGGACTACCTGATGGAAGACGGCGCATCGCCTTACCAGATCGACCGCGCGGTGCGCGAATTCGGTTTTCCGATGGGGCCGTTCCAGGTCGTCGACCTCGCGGGCGGCGACATCGGCTGGGCGACCCGCAAGCGCCGCGCGGCGACGCGCGACCCGCGCGCCCGCTACGTGGAGATTTCCGACCGGCTGTGCGAGCGCGGCTGGTTCGGGCAGAAGACCGCGCGCGGTTACTACCTGTATCCGGACGGCGCGCGCGTCGGCACGCCGGACCCGGAAGTCGAGGCGATCGTTGCAGACGAGCGCGCGAAGAAGGGCATCGCGCCGCGCACGTTCACCGACGACGAGATCATGCGCCGCTACCTCGCCGCGATGATCAACGAAGGCGCGAACGTCGTGCACGAGAAGATCGCGCTGCGCCCGCTCGACGTCGACGCGGTGTTCCTGTACGGCTACGGCTTCCCGCGCTATCGCGGCGGCCCGATGCACTACGCGGACACGGTCGGCCTCGCGAACGTGCTCGCCGACATCCGCGCGTTCGCGAAGGAGGATCCGCTGTTCTGGAAGCCTTCGCCGCTGATCGTCGAGCTGGTCGAGCGCGGCGCGGATTTCGCGAGCCTGAACCATATCGACTGAACGCTCACCGCATTCGCAACGGACTCACGATGGACCTCAATTTCACCCCCGAAGAGGAAGCGTTCCGCACCGAAGTGCAGCGCTTTCTCGCCGCCGAACTGCCCGCGCGCACTGCGCGCAAGGTGAAGAGCGGCCTGCATCTGACGCGCGACGACATGCGCGAATGGCACGCAATCCTGAATGCCCGCGGCTGGCTCGCGAGCCACTGGCCGCGCGAGTATGGCGGCCCCGGCTGGAGCGTCGCGCAGAAATTCCTGTTCGACAACGAATGCGCGCTCGCCGGCGCGCCGCGCATCGTCCCGTTCGGCGTCAACATGCTCGGGCCCGTGCTGATCAAGTACGGCGACGAAGCGCAGAAGCGCCACTGGCTGCCGCGCATTCTCGACGGCACCGACTGGTGGTGCCAGGGCTATTCGGAGCCGGGCGCCGGTTCCGATCTCGCGTCGGTGAAGACGAGCGCGGTGCGCGACGGCAATCACTACGTCGTGAACGGCCAGAAGACGTGGACCACGCTCGGCCACTACGCGAACATGATCTTCTGCCTCGTGCGCACCGCGACCGACGTGCGCAAGCAGGAGGGCATCAGCTTCCTGCTGATCGACATGGCCACGCCGGGTGTCGAAGTGCGCCCGATCATCACGCTCGACGGCGAGCACGAGGTGAACGAAGTGTTCTTCACCGACGTGCGCGTGCCCGTGGAGAACCTGGTCGGCGAAGAGAACCGCGGCTGGACCTGTGCGAAATACCTGCTCACGTACGAGCGCACCAACATCGCCGGAATCGGCTTCTCGACGGCCGCGCTCGACCGGCTGCGCGCGGTCGCCGCGAAGGTGACGAAGAATGGCCGTCCGCTCGCGGACGATCCGTTCTTCGCGGCGCGCGTCGCCCGCGTCGAGATCGAGCTCGAGAACATGCGCACGACCAACCTGCGCGTGCTGGCCGCGGTCGCGGGCGGCGGCGTGCCGGGCGCGGAGAGCTCGATGCTGAAGATTCGCGGCACGCAGATCCGCCAGGAAATCACCGCGCTGATGCGCCGCGCGATGGGGCCGTACGCGCAGCCGTTCGTCGAGGAGGCGCTCGACGCCGATCACGACGGCGAGCCGGTCGGCCCGGACGGGGCCGCGAGCGCCGCGCAGCAGTACTTCAACAACCGCAAGCTGTCGATCTTCGGCGGCTCGAACGAGATCCAGAAGAACATCATCGCGAAGATGATGCTCGGGCTGTAACGAGGGACGCGACGATGGATTTCCAGCACACAGAAGACCGGCGGATGCTGGCGGACACGTTGAACCGCTTCATCGCCGAACAGTATGCGTTCCCGGTGCGCGACCGCATCGCGCAGTCGACCGACGGATTCGATCGCGCGATGTGGCGGCGCTTCGCTGAACTCGGCGCGGTCGGCGCGCTGTTTCCCGAAGCCGACGGCGGCTTCGGCGGCGCGGGTTTCGACATCGCCGTGGTGTTCGAATGCCTCGGGCGCGGGCTCGTCGTCGAGCCGTTCCTCGGCGCGCTGCTCGCGGGCCGCGCGCTGTCGCTCGGCGGCGGCGACGCGCATCGCGAACGGCTTGCCGCGCTGATCGACGGCAGCGCGAGCGCCGCGTTCGCGCACGACGAGCCGGGCTCGCACTACGAACTGACGACCGTGCGCACGCGCGCCGAGCGCGACGGCGACGGCTGGGTGCTGACGGGCGCGAAGGGCGTCGTCGACCAGGCCGCGCAGGCGGCATTCTTCGTCGTCAGCGCGCGCGTGTCCGGTCATGACGACGACGCGGCCGGCATCGGCCTGTTCGTCGTGCCGGCCGACGCGCCGGGCGTGTCGCTGCGCGACTACAGGAAGATCGACGGCGGCCGCGCGGCCGAAGTGCGTTTCGAGCGCGTCGTGTTGCCGGCCGAGGCCGCGCTCGGCGCGCCGGATGCCCGGGACGGAGATGCCGGCGCCGCGCTGCTCGAACGCGTGCTCGGCTACGGGCTGCTGGCGCTGTCGGCGGAGGCGCTCGGCGCGATGGACGTCGCGAAGGAAGCCACGCTCGAATACCTGCGCACGCGCAAGCAGTTCGGGCTGCCGATCGGCAGCTTCCAGGCGCTGCAGCACCGGATGGCCGACCTGCTGCTCGAAGTCGAGCAGGCGCGCTCGGCGGTGATCAACGCGGCCGCGCAGCTCGATGCGCCACGCGCGGTGCGCGAGCGCGCGCTCGCGGCGGCGAAATACAGCATCGGCCGGATCGGCACGCTCGTCGCTGAGGAAAGCATCCAGCTGCACGGCGGGATCGGGATGACGTGGGAGCTGCCGCTGTCGCATTACGCGAAGCGGCTTGTGATGATCGATCACCAGCTCGGCGACGAGGATCATCATCTCGCGCGCTACATCGCGCTGTCGAAACAATAAAGGCATGCGACGCGAATGGAGGAGACAAGGATGACGAACGATCCGCGCGCATTGCCGCTGGCCGGCGTGAAGGTGCTTGATTTCTCGCGCGTGCTCGCGGGCCCGTGGAGCGCGATGGTGCTCGCCGATTTCGGCGCGGACGTGATCAAGGTCGAGCATCCGGTGCGCGGCGACGACACGCGCGACTGGGGGCTGCGGATCGGCGAGACCGAGACCACGTATTTCAACAGCGTGAACCGCAGCAAGCGGTCGATCTGCGTCGACCTGCAGACCGAGGACGGGCGGCGCATTGCGCGCGAGCTGGCCGCGCAGGCCGACGTGCTGATCCACAACTTCAAGTTCGGCGGTGCGGAGAAACTCGGCCTCGGCTACGACGCGCTGGCCGAACTGAATCCGCGGCTCGTGCATTGCGCGATTTCCGGCTATGACCGCTCGGGCCCGGAGGCCGCGCGGCCCGGCTACGACCTCGTCGTGCAGGGCGAGGCGGGGCTGATGGCGCTGAACGGCGAGGCCGGCCAGCCGCCGCTGAAATTCGGCGTCGCGGCGGTCGACCTGTTCACCGGCATGTATTCGGCGCAGGCGATCCTCGCCGCGCTGTACGAGCGCCACGCGACGGGGCGCGGACGGCGCATCGAGATGGCGCTGTTCGACTGCGGGCTGATGATCACCGCGTACTACGGGCTCGACGCGCTGCTGATGGGCGAGGATCCGCCGCGCTACGGCAACGCGCATCCGTCGATCGTGCCGTACGGCGTGTTCGATGCGGCCGACGGCCCGCTCGTGATCACGGTCGGCAACAACACGCAGTTCGCACGTTTCTGCGATGCGATCGAGCGGCCCGATCTCGCCGCGGACGACCGCTACAGGACCAACCTCGGCCGCTCGGAAAACCGCGCCACGCTGCTGCCGGAGATTCGCGGCGAACTCGCGCGGCGGCCGCGCGCGATGCTGCTCGCGGCACTCGCCGATGCGGGCATTCCGTGCGGCGAGGTGCTCGGGCTGCACGACGCGCTGACGTCGGAGCGCGCGACCCGCGCGGGGCTCGTCACGCGGCAGCCGCATCCGGTCGCGGGCGGCGTCGACGTGCTCGCGCCGCCGTATCGCTTCGACGGTACGCGCCTGCCGGTGCGCGGTGCGCCGCCGGTGCTCGGCGCCGATACGGACGACGTGCTCGGTCGCTGGCTCGGGCTGTCGCCGGACGACCTGGCGCGGCTGCGCGCGGATCGCGTCGTGTAGCGCGTTTCATGTATTGCCGCCGCGGCGCGGGCGGAGCAGTCGACGCGCGCCGACCATCCATAAGACACGCCTCGCGAACGACGAGGGGACATCGGAGACACCATGGAGCATTCCGTCATCGAATCGGTCACGGCGCGCCGTGACTACCAGCAGCTCGTGCGTGCGCGACGCCGCTTCAGCTTCACGCTGACGGCGCTGATGATCGCGACCTACTACGGCTTCATCCTGCTCGTCGCGCTCGCGCCGCGCGTGCTGGCGGCGCCGCTGTACCGCGGCGCGACGACCACGGTCGGGATCGTCGCGGGCGTCGCGATCATCCTGGTCGCGATCGGCCTGACCGCGTGCTACGTGCTGCGCGCGAACCGTGCGTTCGACCGCCGCGTCGACGCGATCCTGCAACGTTCGTGACGGAGGCCGACATGCGACGCATCTCGCGCGCGCTCGGCGCGCTGGCCGTTCTCGTTTTCTTCACCTCCGCCGCGCGCGCGAGCGCCGTCGCGGGGCCGATGCCCGACAAGGTCGAACTGAACCCGGTCGCGATCGCGATGTTCTTCGCGTTCGTGTTCGCGACGCTCGCGCTCACGCGCTGGGCCGCGCGCCGCACGCGCTCGACACGCGACTTCTACACGGCCGGCGGCGGCATCACCGGGCTGCAGAACGGGCTCGCGATCGCGGGCGACTACATGTCGGCCGCGTCGTTCCTCGGGCTGTCGGGGATGGTGTTCATGTTCGGCTTCGACGGGCTGATCTATTCGATCGGCTTCCTGGTCGGCTGGCCGTTCGTGATGTTCCTGATCGCCGAGCCGCTGCGCAACCTCGGCAGGTTCACGTTCGTCGACGTCGTCGCGTACCGCTTCGCGCAGCGGCCGATCCGGCTGCTGACGTCCGCGAACGCGCTGACGATCGTCGTGCTGTACCTGGTCGTGCAGATGGTCGGCGCGGGCAAGCTGATCCAGCTGCTGTTCGGGCTGTCGTACGGCACGGCCGAGCTGATCGTCGGCGTGCTGATGGTCGTGTACGTGTTCTTCGGCGGGATGACCGCGACCACCTGGGTGCAGGTGATCAAGGCCGTGCTGCTGCTGTGCGGCGCGACGCTGCTCGCGTTGCTCGCGCTCGGCGAATTCGGCTTCAGCGTCGACGAGATGTTCCGCCGCGCGGTGGCCGTGCATCCGGGCGCGCTGTCGATCATGGGGCCCGGCAAGCTGATCCGCGATCCGGCCAACGCGCTGTCGCTCGGCATCGCGCTGATGTTCGGCACGGCCGGCTTCCCGCACATTCTGATGCGCTTCTTCACGGTGCCGAACGCGAAGGAGGCGCGCAAGTCGGTGCTCTACGCGACCGGCTTCATCGGTTACTTCTACCTGCTCACGTTCGTGATCGGCTTCTCGGCGATCGTGCTGCTCGCGCAGCATCCGGAATTCTTCCGGCTCGGCGCGAACGGCACCTTCAACCTGACGCACGACCTGCTCGGCGGCTCGAACATGGTCGCGGTGAAGCTCGCGCAGGCGGTCGGCGGCAACTGGTTCTACGGCTTCATCGCGGCCGTCACGTTCGCGACGATCCTCGCGGTGGTCGCCGGGCTGACGCTCGCCGGCGCGACCACGATCTCGCACGACCTGTATGCGCAGATGTGGGCGCGCGGCAAGCCCGACGAGCGGCTGGAGATGCGCATCTCGCGCGCGGCGACGATCGGGCTGTCCGCGGTCGCGATCGCGCTGTCGATCCTGTTCGAGCACGTGAACGTCGCGTTCATGGTCGGCCTGGTCGCGGCGGTGGCCGCCAGCGCGAATTTCCCGGTGCTCGCGATGTCGATCTTCTGGCGCGGGATGACGACGCGCGGCGCGGTGCTCGGCGGCGGCCTGGGCCTCGCGTCGGCGGTGGCGCTCACGGTGCTGTCGAAGTCGGTGTGGGTCGACGTGCTGCATCACGCGCATGCGCCGGTGTTCCTCGACAACCCGGCGCTCGTGTCGGTGCCGCTCGCGTTCGTCGGGATCGTCGTCGGCTCGCTCGCGGACCGCGGCGAGCGCGCGCGGCGCGAACGCGAAGCCTTCGCGCGGCAGGAGTTCTACGCGCAGACGGGCGTGCTGGCCGGGGAGGCCGTGCAGCATTGATTCGTGCGTGGGCTATGGCTGTGAAACCCCGGAGGATCGAGATCTTTCGGGGTTTCGTTTTTTGAGAAGCGCGGAGATCATCGTCGGGACAGACGGTACTTGAGACAAAGGTTGACCGGGGTAGTCTGGTTCGATCGCGGATAGGGTGGCGGCCAATTTGCGGAAAAACTGTACTTTCAGATTCGTCCAATAGACGTGGATGTCGCAATAGTTAATCGTTGCTGCTGGGCGTTCAGCGAGCAGCTTAACTATGGCTATCCAATCCGACCTGCGCTTTACCTTCACCGCCGGCGACGAGTCGTTCGAAGTGGTGGAGTTCACTTTGCACGAAGGCTTGTCCGAGACCTTCCACTTGCAGGTGGAGCTGGCCAGCACCAACCCTGCCATCGACTTTGGTCAGGTGCTGGACCGTAATGGCTTGCTCACCATATGGCAGGGCGGGTTGCCGGTGCGCTATTTGCACGGCGCCATCTCATCGCTCGCCCAAGGCGAGACGGGATTTCGACGGACCCGCTATTCCGCGGTGGTCGAGCCGCGCCTGGCGCGCCTGAAGCTATCCTCCGACTGGCGCATCTTCCAGACCCTGAGCGTGCCCGAGATTGCGACGGCCGTGCTCAAGGCGCACAACCAAACGCTGGACTACGAACAGCGCGTTACCGCCGAGCATCTGGCACGCGAATACTGCGTGCAGGCTGGCGACACCGACTACGACTTTGTCGAGCGCATCCTGCGCGAGGAAGGCTTTTTCTATGCCTTCCAGCACAAGGCCGATAGTCACCGCCTGATTCACTGT
>NZ_LOTA01000003.1:0-3088 GCF_001521935.1 Burkholderia sp. RF7-non_BP4
AGCGTAAGCGTGGAGCCGATACCGTGTTGACGGCGTGAGTTACCGGTTTCCCCAACGATTGGAAGCCATGCGTAGCAGCGTGGCATTGGCAGCACGCAGATCGAACAGTTCTGCGTCGAAGCCGGGGCCGACCCAGTTTCGGTAATGGTCAGCTTCTTCGCTATTCGGATCGTTGCATAGCGCGCTCAGGAACGCTTCGTAGCCATGCGGGCCGCCCACATCCTCTGGCGGGCACGCGCGAGCACCATCAATGACCTGGGCCGCGCCCCACGGTTCGCTCTCAATGGTTTCCACTTTCTCAACGACGATGGCGTGATCCCAGCCGTCTCCGAAGTCGTACCGGTAGAGGAAGCGCGAGCCAGGTTTCAGGACCTTCTGCAGTCGAACCTTCCGGTCATCGGCGCTCGTGCCCGGGTCGGCGAAGTCCAGCACGTCGTCGACCTCGAACATGGCGTAGGTCATGCCGTCGATCAGGAAGTCGTGCAGGTGGGTGTCTTCCCAGCCGAAGGCCGCCTGCAGGATATGGTGCAGCTTGCGCAGCGACTCGGTTCCTTCGACCTCGATCCTGCGCCAGATGGGCGGCTCGATGTGTTGAAGCTGCACGTGCAGGGTAAAGCGCTGGAACGATTTCGCCATCTGATCTCCGGGTGAACGGGAAGCCAGCGGCATTATCGCCTTACGATGCCAGGGTGGTCATGTTCCAGGGCAGCAGGTCTTCGACCCGGTTGATCGGATGGTCTGCAATGCGCGTGAGCACGGTGCGCAGATACGCCTCAGGATCGATGCCGTTGAGCTTGGCCGTACCGATCAGACTGTAGATCGCCGCCGCACGCTCGCCACCTGAGTCCGCACCGGCGAACAGGTAGTTCCGGCGCCCGATCGCCACCCCGCGCAACGCGCGCTCAACTGGCAGGTTATCGATTTCCAGACGCCCGTCGTCACAGTAGCGCGTGAGCGCTTCCCACCGGTTCAGCGCATAGAGAATCGCCCGACTCGTGTCGGATTTGCGCGAGAGCGTTTCCAGCGTGGCACTCAGCCACGCATGGAGCTGATCGAGCAAGGGCCTGCTATGTGTTTGCCGGTACGCCTGTCGCTCATCGGGCGGCTTGCCCCGGATCGCTTCCTCGATCTTGTACAACGCGCCGATACGCTCCAGCGCCTCGGTGTTCAAGGCATTCGGGCGTGCGGCGTGCAGTTCGTAGAACTGTCGCCGAGCATGTGCCCAGCAAGCTGCTTCGGCTACCCGCCCGGTTTCGTAAATCGCCTGATATCCGCCGTAGGCATCCGCCTGCAGCGTGCCGTTGAACGATTCGAGATGCTGCTGCGGATGGACGCCCTTGCGGTCGGCCGTATAGGCGAACCAGACGGCCGGCGGCGTCATGTCGCCCGAGTTCCGGTCGTCGCGCACGTAGACCCACAGCCGTCCGGTCTTGGTCTTGCCATTGCCCGGCGCAAGCACCGGCACCGGCGTATCGTCGGCATGCAGCTTGGTGGCCGCCATGATGTGCCGGCGTAAGGCGTCGACCAGAGGTTGCATCAGGCTCGCACCATGACCCACCCATTTCGCCAGCAGCGAGCGATCCAGATCGACACCCTCACGCGCATAGATCGCCGACTGGCGGTACAGCGGTAGATGGTCCGCGAACTTCGAGACCAGCACATGAGCTAGCAAGCCCGGACCAGCCAGGCCGCGCTCGATGGGGCGGCTCGGCGCAGCAGCTTGTGCGATGTGGTCGCAGCACGTGCATGCCAGTTTCGGGCGCACATGGCGGATCACGTGGAAGCTGGCCGGTACATATTCCAGCTGCTCGGAGATGTCCTCGCCGAGTTGCTTCATGGGGCCGCCGCACGCCGCGCAGGTTTCGCCCGATTCTGGCCAGTACGTCAGGATCTCGCGTGGCAGATGCTCGGGGAGCGGTTTGCGCGGCGCTTGTCCCGGTGCGGTACGCGGCGTCTTCGGAATCTCGATGGGGGCAGCGCCTTCGTCGGCCTCGAGCTCTTCCAGTCGCAACTCGAGCTGCTCGATCTGACGGTCGAGCTTCTCGGAGCTCCGGCCGAACTGCATGCGGCGCAGTTTCGCGATCAGCAGCTTCAGATGCTCGATCTCGGCCTTGGCGGTGGCGTTCGCCGCCTTGTGCGATTCGACCACATCTTCCAGATGCCCAATGCGGGCATCGCGCTCAAGCAGCATGGCCTTGAGCGCTTCGATGTCGTCCGGATAGACGTTTGCCGTGGTCATGCAGGCAGTCTACGCGGCGGCCGGCAGGTTTACAACGCCGAGGTCGGCTCCGCCGTGCGGACTGGTTGCCGCCAGTCGATACCTTCGAGCAGCATCGACAGTTGCGCCTGGCTCAGGCACACCACGCCACCATCGGCACGTGGCCACACGAACCGACCGCGCTCCAGGCGTTTCATCAGCAGACACATGCCGTCGCCGCTCCACCACAACACTTTGACCAGATCGCCACGCTTGCCACGGAACACGAACACGTGGCCGCTGAACGGGTCTCGCTCCAGCACGGTCTGGACCTTGGCTGCCAAGCTATTGAAGCCCGAGCGCATGTCGGTCACGCCCGCGGCCAGCCAGATCTTCGTGTGGCTGGGTAGTCCGATCATGCTGTCGGTCCCGACGTGCCGCGCAACATACGGAGCACCAGCAACAGCGTGGCTTCATGTGGCGAGCCTTCGATGCGCACTCGGGTGTTGCCTACGCTGATCTCGATGGCGCCCGCCGGAGCGGCACTGGCGACCGGCGCCGGGGCCGGTTGCTCGATCTCTTGCGCCGGTGCCTCCACGGTCACGGGCAGCAAATCCACCGAATCGTATTCGCCGCCACGCAATGCTCGACGCCATTTGAACACAAGGTTCGGATTCACCCCATGCTCCATCGCCAGACGCGCCACCGATACGTCCGGCTCGCAGGCCAGCTTGGCCAAATGCCGTCGAAATTCGATCGGGTGATTCGGGATGCCTTTGCGTGAAGTTCTCTTCGGCGTATCTGTTGCCACTTTGGTCCCCACTACTTTGGTGGGGACTACTCTGGCAACTTCCTTTCACATCGTCGAGACGGTGCTGGGGACACGCTTAC
>NZ_LOTA01000004.1:0-80036 GCF_001521935.1 Burkholderia sp. RF7-non_BP4
GGGCCGTTCGCGTCGCACGACGCGCCGATTCCGCCCGCGATGCCGGACTGGTCGCCCGTGCGCGAGTACGGCGGCTATGGCGGCTGGGGCGCGACGCAGCGCAACGGCGCACCGCTGCAACGTGCGGCGGCCGCCGCGATGTGCGGCTGCGCGAATGCGTGCGACGTGCACCAGCATGCGCATGCGAGCGCGTGGGGCAGCGCATTGCCGACGTCGGACGCCAAGGGCTTCTGGGGCGCGTTCGGTTGTTCGTGCTGGGCGGTTTGACATGTCGACGACAAGCGGCCGGCGACGGGCCGAGAGTGACCGGGATCGCCCGAGCCGCTGCACCATTTGATGAAACAACAAGGACCTCCGTTATGAACTTTCTTCGTTCCGCGTTGCTGGCGCTTGCGATTGCCAGCGGCCTCGTCGCCGCGCCTGCCGCGTTCGCGAAACCTCCCGTGCCGCCCGCCGTCGCGCCCACGGTGGCCGTCGGTCCGCAGTACGATACGACGCACGTGTGCGTGGCACCGGAAGACTTCGACCGCTTCACCGACAGCTTCGTCGCGACATTCGGCGGCAGCAAGTCGAAGCAGGGCGTGTTCCAGGTCACGCCGACACCGAGCCAGACGATGTCGCAGCTCGTGTTGACGCCCGTCGGCACGATCTCGGTGTTCGGCTTCAAGACACCGATCCCGTATCCGTTCTGCGCGGAGCGCACCGGCTATCTCGTCACGGACATGGACGTCGCCGTGAAGTCGGCGCGCGAGCACGGCGCCGACGTGATCGTCGACACGTTCCCGGATCCCATCGGCCGCGATGCGGTCATTGCATGGGCGGGCGGCGTGAAGATGCAGCTCTACTGGCACACGCAGACGCCGAACTACGACGCGCTGCAGACGATCCCCGAAAACCGCGTCTACGTGTCGTCGCAAAGCGTACGCAAGTTCGTGCACGACTTCGTCAAGTTCTCGAAGGGCAAGGTGGTGTCGGACAACCTGAACGCGCCGGGCATCGAGATCGGCCGGCCGAACGACACGTATCGCCGCATCCGCATCGAGTCGGGCTTCGGCAAGATGACCGTGCTCGTGACCGACGGCCATCTGCCTTACCCGTTCGGGCGCGAGATGACCGGCTACGAAGTGCCCGATCTCGCCGCGACGCTGAAGAAGGCCGAAGCCGCGGGCGCGAACGTGCTCGTGCCGCCGTTCGCGGCGGATGGGCGCGACGCTGCACTCGTGCAGTTCCCGGGCGGTTATGTCGCCGAGATCCACGCGAGCGTGACGCGATGAAGCACGAAGACACGATCCTTGCCGCGGTGGCCGGCTTCGTCGACACGCTGAGCTTCGTCGCGCTGTTCGGGCTGTTCACCGCACACGTGACCGGCAACTTCGTGCTGATCGGCGCGGGCATCGCGGGCTTCGGCCAGGGTGTCGTGCTGAAGCTCAGCGTGTTTCCCGCGTTCGTGTGCGGCGTGATCGCGGCGAGCCTGATCGCGCGGTCGATGTCCGGGCGACCCGCCTGGCAAGGTGCGCGCGCGCTGCACGCGGTGCAGGCCGTGCTGCTGCTCGGCTTCTGCGCGGCCGGCGTGTGGGCGACGCCCGTCACGCAGCCGGACGCCTTGCCGGCGCTCGTGGCCGGCATCGTCGGCACGTTCGCGATGGGCGTCCAGAACGCGCATCCGCGGGTGATTTCGCGCGCGGGCGGCGTGCCGAATACGGTGATGACGGGCAACGTGACGCAAGCGATCCTCGACGTCGTCGACCTGCTGTCGGCCGGCACGTCCGACGCCGCGCGCGCGGCGGCACGGGCGCGCTTCGGCAAGATGCTGCCGGCGATCGTCGCGTTCGCGCTCGGCGCGGCGGGCGGTGCGCTCGGGTTCCGCCATGTCGGATTCCTGGCGCTGCTCGTGCCCGTCGGCGCGCTTGCGATGCTTGCACTGCGTGCGGCGCAAGCGGCCGGACCCGCCACGCAGGAGCGCGCATGATCGCGCGGGCGCGGCGGAGACAAGGGAGGCGCCACGGCCGCCGCTTCGAGCGGGCCGCGCGCGTGTCGATCGTCGCGGGCCTGCTGCTCGCGGGCGCCGACGCGGCGTTCGCGGAATCGGCGGCGACATCCGCGTCGACATCGACATCCGGTGATGCAACCGCCTCGACCTGCACGGCGAAGCGGCCGACGGTGCTGTTCAACCGCTGGCAGGAAGACTGGTCGGTGCTGGCGAATCCGTGCGTGCCGCGCGCGCCGCTCGACGGGCTCAAATACATTCCGCTCGGCAATGATCCGGTATCCTATCTATCGCTCGGCGTGAACCTGCGCGAGCGGCTGGAGACCAACGACGCGCCGCTGTTCGGGATCGGCTCCGCGCAATCGGACACCTACCTGATCCAGCGCGTCGAAGTGCATGCCGATGCGCATCTGGGCCGGCACTGGCAGTTCTTCGTGCAGTTGCAGGACGACCGCGCATTCGGCAAGAACACGATCTCGCCGGTCGACAGGAATCCGCTCGATCTCGAACAGGCATTCGCGACCTACACGGGCGCGCTCGGCGGCGGCACGTTCAAGTTTCGCGTCGGCCGGCAGGAAATGGCGTTCGACTTGCAGCGCTTCATCGCCACGCGCGACGGTCCGAACGTGCGGCAGGCGTTCGATGCCGTATGGGCCGACTACGAATACCAAAAGTGGCGCTTCATCGCGTATGCGACGCAGCCCGTGCAGAACCGCACGGTGTCCGCGTTCGACGACGTGTCGAACCGCGGCCTCACGTTCAGCGGCGTGCGCTTCGAGCGGCAGTCGGTCGGGCCGGGCGACCTGTCGGGCTACTGGTCGCGCTACAACCGCAGCAACGCGCGTTTCCTCGATGCGAGCGGCCCCGAGCATCGCGACGTGTGGGACCTGCGCTACACGGGCACGCAGGGCCGCTTCGACTGGGATTTCGAGACGATGCTGCAGACGGGGACGGTCGGTAACGACACGATCGGTGCGTGGGCCGTCGGCTCGATCGCCGGCTACAAGCTCGATGCGCCGTGGTCGCCGCGCATCGCGCTGCAGTTCGATGCGGCATCGGGCGACCGGCATCCGCACGACGGCCGCGTCGGCACCTTCAATCCGCTGTTTCCGAATGGCTATTACTTTACGCTGGCCGGCTATACGGGCTATTCGAACCTGATCCACGTGAAGCCGTCGGTGACGCTGAAGCCGTCGCCGAACCTGTCGCTGCTCGGTGCGCTCGGCTTCCAGTGGCGCGAGACGACCGGCGACGCCGTCTATCAGCAGCCTAACGTCGCGGTGCCCGGCACGGCAGGCAAGGGCGGCCTGTGGACAGGGATGTACGTGCAGTTGCGCGCGGACTGGAC
Source organism: Burkholderia sp. RF7-non_BP4 (assembly GCF_001521935.1). Lineage (NCBI taxonomy): Bacteria > Pseudomonadati > Pseudomonadota > Betaproteobacteria > Burkholderiales > Burkholderiaceae > Burkholderia > Burkholderia sp. RF7-non_BP4. The sequence continues at coordinate 3,336 of NZ_LOTA01000004.1, forward strand.
GATCGCCGCGAACCTGATCGGTTCGGTCGAGGCCGTGCACTTCCAGGTCGGCGACGCGATCCGGCAGGCGGGCGGCCACAACGCGGACTACGCCGGCGTCGAGCTGAAGTACGGTTGGTGACGCGGCCGCGCGGCAACCGCGCGCGTAACAAAAAGGGCGGCCCGCGGGGCCGCCCTTCGTTCGTCCGGGCCGGCAGCGCGGCCGGCCCCGTTCGCCGCGATGCCGTTACAGGTTCGGCGACAGCGCGAGCGCGTTCGTCAGGTCGCCCATCGGCTGCGCGCCGTTCGCCTTCAGCGCGTCGTCGCGCTGCTGCAGGCCCGCGAGGCGCGGCAGCGAGAAGCGACGCGTGATGAAGCGCAGGATCGAACCCGTGTCGTATTGCGTATGGTCCACGAAACCCTTCTTCGCGAACGGCGACACGATCAGCGCCGGAATGCGGGTGCCGGGGCCCCAGCGATCGCCGCTCGGCGGTGCGGCGTGATCCCAGAAGCCGCCGTTTTCGTCGTACGTGACGACCACGACCATGTTCTTCCACTGCGGGCTGGCCTGCAGGTGCGCGATCACGTCCGCGATGTGCTGATCGCCGGAGGTGACGTCCGTATACCCCGGGTGCTCGTTCAGGTTGCCCTGCGGCTTGTAGAACGTGACTTGCGGCAGCGTGCCCGCGTCGATCGCCTTGATGAATTCCGCGCCGTTCGCGCCGCCGTCGAGCAGGTGCTGCGCGCGGCTCGCGGTGCCCGGCGCCTGGTTCGCGTAGTAGTTGAACGGCTGATGGTGCGGCTGGAAGTTCGGCGTCGAGAGGTCGGCGCCGTAGATCACGTTCGACGTGCCGTTCTGGCTCGCCTGCAGTGCCTGGCCCCATGCGCCGCTATACCATGCCCACGACACGTTGGCATTGGTCATCAGGTCGCCGATGTTGGTCGCCGTCTGCGGCGGCATTGTCGAGGGATTGGCCGGGTCGGCGAGCAGCGGGTCGCCGCCCGTGGCGGCCTTGTTGCCGCTCGGCTGGTACGCCGGCTGCATCGTGTTGACACCGTAGAAGTCCGGCGTCAGTGCGCCGTCGTTGACGAACTTCGGCGGGCCGCTCAGCGCGGATGCCGGCGAGTTCGCGGCGACCGCCAGCGACTTGCCGTCGGCGTTCAGGACTGCGATCTTGCCGGCCGCCGGGCTCTTGTCGGCGTTCGCGTAGAACGGCGCGCACGCGCAGATCAGGTACTGGTGGTTCAGGAACGAGCCGCCGAACGCGCCCATGAAGAAGTTGTCGGCCAGCACATACTGCTGCGCGATCTTCCACAGCGGCAGCTTCGACGGATCCGGCGTGTAGTGGCCCATCGTCAGACCGCCCGCATCGGTCCAAGCGGCATACATGTCGTTCTTGCCGCCGTCGATCTGCATCTGGTCCTGGTAGAAGCGGTGCACGATGTCGCGCGTCGCGATGCTCATCGACTGGTTGAAGCCGTTGGGATCGTCGATCGCGAACGGGGCGTTCGGCAGGTTCGCCGTCATCGCTTCGGTGACCGCGGGCGTGATGCCGGTTGCGGTCAGACCACCCCAGATCTTCGGCAGCGTCGCCATCGTCGAGCCGTCGCGATCCTTCTGCACCGAGTTCGCTGCCGTTGCGTTCTGCAGACCGTTCGCGCCCGGGAAGTTGCCGTAGAGGTTGTCGAAGCTGCGGTTTTCCGCGTAGATCACGACGACGTTCTTCACGGCCGACAGGCCTTGCTGCGTGACGTCGTCGCCGCCGCAGGCGGTCAGGCTGAGCGCGGCCGCGAGGGCGATCGGCGTGTAGCGAATCCAGGCGTGCTTCTTCATGCGATGTTCTCTCTCATTCGTCGTTTGTCGCGTGTGGGAACCGGGTGGCGTCAGGCCGGAGCAGGGGCCACGGGGCACCGACCGGCTGCGCGCATTATCTGGAACCCGTTTGACAGCCGGGTGTAGGGGCGCTTTCAATTGACTGTCGGTCGAACGTCATGCACCGGTCACGGAACTGACATAAGCTCCGGCCGATTGCCCACCGCTACAAGAAGAACGACGATGCACAGCCTTCTGAAATCCCGCGCGTTCGCGCGATCGTTGATTCCTGCCGCGGCGACGCTCGCGCTGATGGGCGGGCTCGCGCCGCTCGCCGGTTGCGATGCGCGGCCCGGCGCGAACGCGCAGGCGGTCTCCGTTGTGTCGGCGGCGCAAGCCGCTCCGGCGGTCGCGCCGGCCAGCCAGCCGCAGACGCGCGCGCAGGTATTCGAGGGCGTGAAGCAGATGATGGCGCTCGGCAAGCAGTTGTTCTTCGATCCGTCGCTGTCCGGCTCAGGCAAGCTCGCGTGCGCGTCGTGTCATAGCGTCGAGCACGCGTTCGGCCCGCCGAACGCGCTGTCGGTGCAACTCGGCGGCGACGACATGCATCGCATGGGTTTTCGCGCGGTGCCGTCGCTGAAATACGTGCGCGGCATTCCGCCGTTCACCGAGCACTTCCACGATTCGCCCGACGAAGGCGACGAAAGCATCGATGCAGGCCCGACCGGCGGATTGACCTGGGACGGTCGCGTCGACACGCGCGATGCGCAGGCGCGCATTCCCCTCACGTCGCCATTCGAAATGAGCAGCTCGCCGGCGCGGGTCGCGCAGGCGGTGCGTGCCGCGCCCTATGCCGACGCGTTCCGCAAGGCGTTCGGCGATCGGGTCCTCGGCGACGATCAGGCGACTTTCGGTGCGGTGCTGCGTGCGCTCGACGCATTCCAGCAGCAGCCGGCATTGTTCGATCCGTACACGAGCAAGTACGACGCGTATCTGGCCGGCCATGCGCAGCTCACGCCTGCCGAATTGCACGGGCTGCAACTGTTCAACGACGAGAAGAAGGGCAACTGCGCGAGCTGTCACGTGAGCCAGCGCACGCTCGAAGGCGGGCCGCCGCAGTTCAGCGATTTCGGTCTGATCGCGATCGCGGTGCCGCGCAACCGCGCGCTGCCGGTCAATCGCGATCCGCGCTTCCACGATCTCGGCGCGTGCGGCCCCGAGCGCACCGACCTGAAGGGCCGCGACGAATTCTGCGGGCTGTTCCGGACACCGTCGCTGCGCAACGTCGCGTTGCGCAAGACGTTCTTCCACAACGGCGTATACCACTCGCTCGAGGACGTGATGCGCTTCTACGTCGAGCGCGACATCCATCCGGAGAAGTTCTATCCGGTCGTGCACGGCAAGGTGCAGGTGTACGACGACCTGCCGAAGCGCTACTGGCCGAACATCAACCGCGAGCCGCCGTTCGACCGCAAGCGCGGCGACGCCCCCGCGCTGAACGCGGCCGAGATCAAGGACGTGATCGCGTTCCTGAACACGCTGACCGACGGATATCAACCGGCGGCCACGTCGGCCGCGCGCTAGAACGCGGCCCGTGCGGCACGCATGCTATGCTCGCTGGCTGACGGGCGTGGCGCGTGCCGGTGTGCCGGCCGTGCGCCACGCCGTTCGATCGAACATCCAAGGAGAACAACACATGTCGATGCGTGCATCCCTTTCCGTCGTCACGCGCGTGCTGGCCGGCGCCGCGTGCGCAGCCGCAATGCTGCCCGCCCACGCGCAAAGCAACCTCGGCTTCCTGAACGATACGCCGCTGGCCTACTTCAGCAAGGCCGACCGCGCGTCGCTGGCCAAGGCCGTCGTGCAGGCGCGCGACGAAGGCAAGGACGGCGAGACCACGACGTGGCAGAGCAGCGGTCGCGGCACCCAGATCGACGCGAAGCTGACGCCGTCGACGTCCGAGAACGACGGCAAGACCTGCCGCGAAATCGCCACCGACATTTCCGCGAAGGGCCAGACGATGACGCTCAAGCCCGTCTATTGCAAGACCGCCGCGGGCAAGTGGCAGCTGCAGAAGCGCTGAGCGCGCGAGCAATGAAGCGCAGCGGTGCGCCGCGCACGGTTTCGTGCGGCGTCGTGATTCTCGACGGGGCCGGCCGCGTGTTCCTCGCGCACGCGACGGACACCACGCACTGGGATATTCCGAAGGGGCAGGGCGAGCCCGGCGAATCGCCGGCCGACGCGGCGCTGCGGGAGCTGCGCGAGGAAACCGGCATCGAACTCGCGGCGGCGCGGCTGCTCGACCTCGGCCGCTTCGCATACCGTCACGACAAGGACCTGCACCTGTTCGCGGTGCGGGTCGCGGACGACGAGATCGATCCCGCGCACTGCACGTGCACGTCGCTGTTCCCGAGCCGTCGCGACGGCTCGCCGATTCCCGAGATGGACGCGTATCGCTGGACCGCGCCCGGCGACGTCGACGCGTATGCGAGCCGCAGCCTCGCGCGGCTGTTTCGCACGACGCTGTCGCTCGCGGATTTGCATCGGCGGCTGGCGGGGGCGTGAGCGCAGCCGCTTCGATCCCGACGATCCCGCGCATGCAATAAAAAACCGGCCCGAAGGCCGGTTTTTTTATCGTCACGCGACGCCGGCTCGGTGCCGCGCGCCGCGCATGGAGCACGCCGTCAGGCCGGCTTGCCCCAGCTGTCGCGCAGCCCGACGATCCGGTTGAACACGGGCTTGCCCGGTTTCGAATCGACGCGGTCGGCGACGAAATAGCCGTGACGCTCGAACTGGAGGCGCGTTTCCGGCGCGACGTCGCCGGCGCCCGGTTCGACATAGGCCTGCGTGACCTTCTTCGAATCCGGGTTCAGCGCTTCGAGGAAGTTCGCGCCGCCCGCGTCCGGATGCGGCTCCTTGAACAGCCGGTCGTAGATCCGCACTTCGGCCGCCTGCGCATGCTTCACGCTGACCCAGTGGATGTTGCCCTTGACCTTGTAGTTGTTCGCGCCTTCGGTGCCCGACTTGCTGTCCGGGAAGTAGTTGCAGTGCACGGCCGTCACGTTGCCGTCGGCGTCCTTGTCGAAGCCCGTGCACTCGATCACGTAGCCGTAGCGCAGGCGCACCTTGTTGCCCGGGAACAGGCGGAAATAGCCCTTCGGCGGGTTCTCGACGAAGTCCTCGCGTTCGATCCACAGCTCGCGCGAGATCGGGAACGTGCGCACGCCGCGCTCCGGGTGATGCGGATGCACGGGGGCCGTGCACGCTTCCTCGAGGTCTTCCGGGTAGTTGTCGATCACGAGCTTCAGCGGATCGAGCACGGCGACCGAGCGCGGCGCCTTGTCGTCGAGGTCGTCGCGCAGCGCGCCTTCGAACACGCTCATGTCGATCCACGAATCGACCTTCGTCACGCCGATCCGCTCGCAGAACAGGTGGATGCTTTCCGGCGTGAAGCCGCGGCGGCGGATCCCGACGATCGTCGGCATGCGCGGGTCGTCCCAGCCTTCGACGTGGCCTTCCGTGACGAGCTGCAGCAGCTTGCGCTTGCTGGTGATCGCGTACGTGAGGTTCAGGCGCGAAAATTCGATCTGTTGCGGCAGCGGACGCGTGAACATGCCGGCGTCCGCGAGTTCGTTCAGCACCCAGTCGTACAGCGGGCGGTGATCCTCGAACTCGAGCGTGCACAGCGAGTGCGTGATGCCTTCGAGCGCATCCGAGATGCAGTGCGTGTAGTCGTACATCGGATACACGCACCAGGCGTCGCCGGTGCGGTAGTGGTGCGCGTAGCGGATCCGGTAGATCACCGGGTCGCGCATGTTCATGTTCGGCGAAGCCATGTCGATCTTCGCGCGCAGCACGTGCTCGCCTTCCTTGAACTCGCCGGCCTTCATCCGGCGGAACAGGTCGAGGTTTTCCTCGGGCGAACGGTCGCGGTACGGCGACGGCTTGCCGCCTTCGGTCAGCGAGCCGCGGTTCGCGCGCATTTCCTCGGCGCTCTGGCTGTCGACGTACGCCTTGCCGCGCTGGATCAGCAATTCGGCGAATTCGTACAGCTTGTCGTAGTAGTCGCTCGCGAAATACTGGTGATCGACCGCGTCCTTGCGCCAGTCGAAGCCGAGCCAGCGGACCGCGTCGACGATCGAGTCGACGTATTCGACGCTTTCCTTTTCCGGGTTCGTGTCGTCGAAGCGCAGGTGGCACACGCCGCCGTAGTCGCGCGCGACGCTGAAGTTCAGGCAGATGCTCTTGGCATGGCCGATGTGCAGATAGCCGTTCGGCTCGGGCGGAAAGCGCGTCTCGACGCGGCCGCCCCATTTGCCGGTGCGGTTGTCGTCGTCGATGATGTTGCGGATGAAGTTGGAAGCCGCGGGGGCGTCGTTGCGTTCGGTGCTCATGCGGTTGGCGTCAGGTTGTGTCGGCGCGTCGCGCCGGTTTAATCCCGTAATTCTACCTGACCGGGGTCCGTCCCGCGCGGGTTGCGCCACCGGGCGGGCCGGTTCGCGGTGCGGAACCGCAATATCTCGATTGTGTGTCGGCTGTAACACGACGTAAATCGGATTGCCCGCCGCATTCGGCGTTTCCTATGATGGCTTTACCGATTCAATGCCGCCATTCGTATTTTTTGCTGGCGGGAGGACACCAACAATCATGATGAAGAAGACCACTTTTCTCGTTCGTACCGCGGTAATCGTCGCGGCCCTGTCGCAACTCGGCGCATGCGCGATGACGCATACGCAACGTAACGCCGGTATCGGCGCGGCCGCGGGCGGCGCGCTCGGCTACCTGATCACGGGTGGCCCGGTCGGCACGGTTGCCGGCGCCGCGGCAGGCGGCTTGGTCGGCGCCGGCGTGCGCTGATCGAAGCCGGCGCGCGTGAGCGCCGGCTGGTCGTGACGGCGTTGCCGCATCACGGCCCGTTCCTGCTCCGCACATCCATTCCGCGATTCGACAGGCAGCATCAGGGAGGAGCGGGTGTGCGACACTTCGTCGACGTCACATAACGACTTCATTCGTCGACGAACCCTCCATGAGCGATTCTCTCGTTTTCGTGCTGCCGGGCTACGGCAACTCCGGTCCGCTCCACTGGCAAAGCCGCTGGGAGCGCGCCGACGCGCGTTTCGTGCGCGTCGCGATGCCCGACTGGGACCGTGCGTTCCGCAACGGCTGGTGTCTCGCGCTCGACCGCGCGGTCGAGGCCGCACCGGGCCCCGTGACGATCGCCGCGCACAGCCTCGGCACGTTGACCACCGCGTGGTGGGCGACCCGCTACGCGCGGCCGGCCGCGCTCGCGAAGGTGCGCGGTGCGTTGCTCGTCGCGTTGCCCGATCCGGCCGGGCCGGCGTTTCCGGCCGACGCGCACGGTTTCGGGCCGGTGCCGCATGAGCGGCTGCCGTTTCCGACCTGCGTGGTGGCAAGCAGCGACGATCCGTACGGCTCGATCGCGTTCGCGCGCGGCTGCGCGCACGCGTGGGGCAGCACTTTCCATGACCTCGGCCCGCGCGGCCACATCAACGCGGACAGCGGACTCGGCGACTGGCCCGACGCGCGAGGCTGGCTCGATGCGCTCGCGCGCTAGCAGCTAACAGGCGGTCCATCGATCCGTCAGCGTCCGCCGGCACCCGGAGGCGCCGCGGCGCGCTCGTCCGGGTCGGTTCAGATCGCCTGCTTCGCCTTCAGCGCCGCAATGCGCGCCTCGTCGTAGCCGAGCATGTCGCGCAGTACGTCTTCCGTCTGCGCGCCGAGCAGCGGCGGGGCGGTACGCGCGTCGGGCGGCGTCGCGCTCATCCGGATCGGATTGCGCACGAGCTTCACGTCCGCGCCGCACGGGTGCGGCAGCGACACCTGCATCCCGCGCGCGACCACCTGCTCGTTGTCGAACACCTCGTCGAGTTCGTTGATCGGCCCGCACGGCACGCCGGCCGCTTCGAGCGCGCCGATCCAGTCGGCCTTGCCGCGCGTCTTCACCATCTCCGCGAGGATCGGCACCAGCGTGTCGCGATGGCGCACGCGCGACGGGTTGGTCGCGAACCGTTCGTCGTCGGCCAGCTCGGGCCGGCCGCCGGCCTCGACGAATTTGCGGAACTGCCCGTCGTTGCCGACCGCGACGATGATCCAGCCGTCGCTCGTCTGGAACGTCTGGTACGGCACGATGTTCGGATGCGCGTTGCCCCAGCGTACCGGCGGCTTGCCGCTCGCGAGGAAGTTGGTGTTCATGTTCGCGAGCAGCGCGACCTGCACGTCGAGCAGCGCCATGTCGATGTACTGGCCTTCGCCCGTGCGGTCGCGGTGCGCGAGCGCGGCGAGCACCGCGATCGTCGAGTAGAGGCCCGTCGCGAGATCGGCGATCGCGACGCCGGCCTTCTGCGGGCCGCCGCCCGGCTCGCTGTCGCGCTCGCCGGTGATGCTCATGAAACCGCCGATTCCCTGGACGATGAAGTCGTAGCCCGCGCGATGCGCGTACGGGCCCGTCTGGCCGAAGCCCGTGACCGAGCAGTAGACGAGATCGGGCTTCACCGCGCGCAGCGATTCGTAATCGAGCCCGTACTTCTTCAACTGCCCGACCTTGTAGTTCTCGAGCACGACGTCGCTCTGCGCGGCGAGCTCGCGCACGATCTGCTGGCCTTCCGGCGTCGCGATGTCGACCGTCACCGAGCGTTTGTTGCGGTTCGCCGCGAGGTAATACGCGGCCTCCGCCGTATCGTCGCCGTTCGCGTCCTTCAGGTACGGCGGCCCCCAGTGCCGCGTGTCGTCGCCCGCGCCGGGGCGCTCGACCTTGATCACGTCCGCGCCGAAATCGGCGAGCGTCTGCGCGCACCACGGGCCCGCAAGCACGCGGGTCAGGTCAAGCACGCGGATATGGCTCAGGGCACCCATCGTCGAATCGTCTCCTTTCATGGCTCGCCCGGCCGGGGCAAGGCGGATTGGCATGCCGAGCATCTTAAGGCGAATCGGCCGCATGGGTGGCCCAGGCCGGTCGTCCGCCGCGCCGGGCCGCTGCCGTCAGGGCCGCCGATCTGTATCGTATAATCGACCGTTTACGATATTTGCCCGCCGTGCGTCCGCGAGGACGGCCGGCGTTTGAAGCCGTCTCAGCCAGACATTCCCCGCACGCCATGAAAGCTGCCGAAATCCGCGAGAAATTTCTCAAATTCTTCGAATCGAAGGGCCACACGATCGTCCGCTCGTCGAGCCTCGTGCCCGGTAACGACCCCACGCTGATGTTCACGAACTCGGGCATGGTCCAGTTCAAGGACGTGTTCCTCGGCACGGACCCGCGTCCGTACTCGCGCGCCACCACGGCGCAGCGCAGCGTGCGCGCGGGCGGCAAGCACAACGACCTCGAGAACGTCGGCTACACGGCGCGCCACCACACGTTCTTCGAGATGCTCGGCAACTTCTCGTTCGGCGACTACTTCAAGCACGACGCGATCAAGTTCGCGTGGGAGCTGCTGACCACGGTCTACCAGCTGCCGAAGGAAAAGCTGTGGGTCACCGTCTACCAGGAAGACGACGAAGCGTACGACATCTGGGCGAAGGAAGTCGGCGTGCCGACCGAGCGGATCATCCGCATCGGCGACAACAAGGGCGCGCGCTACGCGTCGGACAACTTCTGGACGATGGGCGACACCGGCCCGTGCGGCCCGTGCACGGAAATCTTCTACGACCACGGCCCGGACGTGTGGGGCGGCCCGCCGGGGTCGCCTGAAGAAGACGGCGACCGCTACATCGAGATCTGGAACCTCGTGTTCATGCAGTTCAACCGCGACGCGCAGGGCAACATGACGCGCCTGCCGAAGCAGTCGGTCGACACCGGCATGGGCCTCGAGCGTCTCGCCGCGGTGCTGCAGCACGTGCACAGCAACTACGAGATCGACCTGTTCCAGAACCTGATCAAGGCCGCCGCGCGCGTGACCGAGATCAGCGACCTCACCAACAACTCGCTGAAGGTGATCGCCGATCACATCCGCGCGTGCTCGTTCCTGATCGTCGACGGCGTGATTCCCGGCAACGAAGGCCGCGGCTACGTGCTGCGCCGCATCGTGCGCCGCGCGATCCGCCATGGCTACAAGCTCGGCCGCAAGGGCTCGTTCTTCCACAAGCTGGTGGCCGACCTCGTCGCCGAGATGGGCGCCGCGTATCCGGAACTGAAGGAAGCCGAACAGCGCGTGACGGACGTGCTGCGCCAGGAAGAAGAGCGCTTCTTCGAGACGATCGAGCACGGGATGTCGATCCTCGAGGCCGCGCTGGCGGAGGTCGAGGCGAAGGGCGGCAAGGTGCTCGACGGCGAACTCGCGTTCAAGCTGCACGACACCTACGGTTTCCCGCTCGACCTCACGGCCGACGTGTGTCGCGAGCGCGGGATGACGGTCGACGAGCCGGCATTCGACGACGCGATGGCGCGCCAGCGCGAACAGGCGCGTGCGGCCGGCAAGTTCAAGGCCACGCAGGGCCTCGAGTATTCGGGCGCGAAGACCACGTTCCACGGCTACGAGGAAATCGCGTTCGACGACGCGAAGGTCGTCGCGCTGTACGTCGACGGTTCGGCCGTCAACGAAGTGAAGCACGGCCAGGATGCGGTCGTCGTGCTCGACCACACGCCGTTCTACGCGGAATCGGGCGGCCAGGTCGGCGACCAGGGCGTGCTCGCGAACGCCGCGACGCGCTTCGCGGTGGCCGACACGCTGAAGGTGCAGGCCGACGTGATCGGCCATCACGGCACGCTCGAACAGGGCACGCTGAAGATCGGCGACGTGCTGCGCGCGGAAATCGACGCGCACCGCCGCGCGCGCACGCAGCGCAACCACTCGGCCACCCACCTGATGCACAAGGCGCTGCGCGAAGTGCTTGGCGCGCACGTGCAACAGAAGGGTTCGCTCGTCGACGCGGAGAAAACCCGCTTCGACTTCGCGCACAACGCGCCGATGACCGACGACGAAATCCGTCGCGTCGAGCAGATCGTCAACGACGAAATCCTCGCGAACGCGCCGGGCATCGTGCGCGTGATGCCGTACGACGAAGCGGTGAAGGGCGGCGCGATGGCGCTGTTCGGCGAAAAATACGGCGACGAAGTGCGCGTGCTCGACCTCGGCTTCTCGCGCGAACTGTGCGGCGGCACGCACGTGCACCGCACCGGCGACATCGGCTTCTTCAAGATCGTCGTCGAAGGCGGCGTCGCGGCCGGCATCCGCCGCGTCGAGGCGATCACCGGCGACAACGCGGTGCGCTACGTGCAGGAGCTCGACGCCCGCGTGAACGAAGCCGCGGCCGCGCTGAAGGCGCAGCCGTCGGAACTCACGCAGCGCATCGCGCAGGTGCAGGACCAGGTGAAGTCGCTCGAGAAGGAACTGGGCGCGCTGAAGTCGAAGCTCGCGTCGAGCCAGGGTGACGAACTCGCGCAGCAGGCCGTCGAAATCGGCGGCGTGTACGTGCTCGCGGCGACGCTCGACGGCGCCGACGCGAAGACGCTGCGCGAGACGGTCGACAAGCTGAAGGACAAGCTGAAGAGCGCGGCGATCGTGCTGGCGGCCGTCGAAGGCGGCAAGGTCAGCCTGATCGCGGGCGTCACGCCGGATGCGAGCAAGAAGGTCAAGGCCGGGGAGCTCGTGAACTTCGTCGCGCAGCAGGTGGGCGGCAAGGGCGGCGGCCGTCCGGACATGGCCCAGGCAGGCGGCACGGAACCGGCGAACCTGCCGGGCGCGCTGGCAGGCGTCAAGGGCTGGGTCGAAGAGCGTCTTTGATCGGTATGGTTGATGCGATGCGGTCTTGCTGACCCCATCGCAGCGCACGAAAGAACGACCCGATCGGCAGTGGCCGGTCGGGTCGTTTTGTTTTTGCCGGTGCCCGGGATGAGCGCGTGCCGGCGCGGCGGAATCAGGCCGGTAATGCCGTCGCCGGCAACGCGGGCGCATCCCCCGATTCCCGCGCGGCATCGCCGAGCGCATCGCGCAACGCGGCGAGCGCCGCCGACGCGTAACCGTGCCGCCACGCGAGCAGCGTGTCGATCCCTTCGAGTTCCGCGATCGTATGAGCGGCGACGTTGCCGGTCTCGGGCTGAAGCTCGAGCACCGAGCGCGGCGCGACCGCGATGCCCGCACCGGCCGCGACGCACGCGACGATCGCGTGATACGAACCCAGTTCGAGCACGCGCGCGGGCTTCATCCCGTGCGCCGCATACCATCGCTCGACATACTTCCGGTACGTGCAGCCGCGCTCGAACGCGATCAGCGTCGGCAGGATCACGTCGCGCGGCGTGCGCACCGGCGGATGGCCGCGCGGCGTCAGCAGCACCAGATCCTCGCGGAAGATGGGCACCGTCTCGAACGTGTCGGGCAGCGTGTCCGGCTCGGGCGGCCGCGCGAACAGCGCCGCGTCGATCTCGAAGTCGCGCACCTTGTCGATCAGCCAGCCGGTTGTGCCGGTCACGAGTTCCAGCGACACGTCGGGCCACGCATGGTGATAGCGCGCGAGCACGGTCGGCAGCCGGCTCGCGGCCGTGCTTTCCATCGTGCCGAGCCGCAGCCGCCCGCGCGGCGTGTCCTCGCGCACCGCGTCACGCGCCTCGTCGGCAAGCTCGAGCAGCCGCTCCGCGTACGGCAGCAGCGTGTGCCCGGCCGGCGTCAGCACGAGCCGACGGCCGTCGCGCACGAACAGCGCCGCGCCGAGTTCCTCCTCGAGCTGCTTGATGCGCGTCGTCACGTTCGATTGCACGCGATTGAGCTTCGCCGCCGCGCGCGTGATGCCGTTCTCGCGCACGACGGCCCGGAAAATCGCCAGCGCCGCCAGGTCCATGATTCTCTCCATGCGATGAATGGATTCTCAATTATTCATTTTTAGAGAACGTTCGGTCAAGCTACGATACACGCAATCCGATTCCCGTTCCGGCCGTCGCGCAACCCGCGCGGCCCATGCCGCCATGTCCCGTTCCGATGCCCCGAGCGCCGCCGGCGTACACCTGTCCGATGACGCCGACCGCCGCGCCCGCGCTGCCGCGCTTGCCTGCATGATCGGACTCGCGGTCGCGCTCGGCGTCGGCCGCTTCGCGTTTACGCCGCTGCTGCCGCTGATGCTCGCCGACGGCTCGATCGGCCTGAAGGCCGGCAGCTGGCTCGCGTCGGCGAACTACGCGGGCTATTTCGTCGGCGCGGTCAGCTGCGCGGCGGTGCGGGTCGAGCATGCGCGGATGGTGCGCTTCGGGCTTGGCGCCACCGTGCTGCTGACCGCCGCGATGGGCATTGGCCATTTGCTGCCCGTGTGGCTCGTGGTGCGCTTCGTCGCGGGCGTCGTCAGCGCATGGACGTTCGTGTTCGTGTCGCAATGGGGGCTGCGGCGGCTCGCCGAGCTGCACGCGCCCGAGTGGAGCGGGGTGATCTACGCGGGGCCCGGCGTCGGCATCGTGCTGACGGGCCTGATCGGCAGCGCACTGGCCGGCCATCGCGCGGCGCCCGGCTGGCTCGGTTTCGCGGCGCTGTCGGCGGTGCTGTCGATCGCGATCTGGCGCACGTTCGGCAGCGTGCCGGTGCCGGCGGCGGCAACCGTATCGTCGGCCGCGCCCGTCCGGCATGCGGCGACGGACGCGGCACCGCACGACGCACGGCGCCATCGCGCCGACGCCGCATGGCTCGTCGTCCTGTACGGGATGCCGGGCTTCGGCTACATCATCACCGCGACGTTCCTGCCGGTGATCGCGCGCGCCGCGCTGCCGGCCGGCTCGCCGTGGCCGGACCTGTTCTGGCCGATGTTCGGCGCGGCGCTGATCGTCGGCGCGATCGCGGCCGCGCGGCTGCCCGGCCACTGGGACAACCGGCTGCTGCTCGCCGCCGGTTGCGCGACGCAGGCGCTCGGAATCGCGGCGGGGATCGTGTGGCCGAATGCGGCTGGCTTCTCGATCGGCAGCGCGCTGCTCGGCCTGCCGTTCACTGCGATCACGCTGTTCGCGATGCGCGAGGCGCGGCGGCTGCACGGCGAGCGCGCGGCTGGGCTGATGGGCTATGCGACCGCGTCGTACGGGGTCGGGCAGATTCTCGGCCCGCTCGTCGCGGCGCCGCTGACCGCGCGCTTCGGGTCGTTCTCGCCAGCGTTGTGGGTCGCGGCGGGTGCCTTGCTCGTCGGTGCCGCCGGCTTCGCGGCGACGGCCGCACGCGGGCGTGCGCAACCGCGCATGCAACCCTGACATCATCGGGGCCGGATCGTCAGCGACGCGGGCAAACTCGCTAGAATGAAGCCTTTCCTGCGCCGGGCAGGCGTGCGAGGCGGCTTGCCGGCCGCCGTCGGCGCTTGCCAGATTCTCATCGATGACCATCGCCGACTACCGTTTTTGCCCGCGCTGCGCGCGTCCGCTGACCGAGCGCGCCGATCCCGAACACGAGGGCGGGCGTGTCCGCCAGGCCTGCCCGGACGACGAGTGCGGCTACGTCCATTGGAACAACCCGCTGCCGGTGGTGGCCGCCATCGTCGAGCTCGACGGCAAGATCCTGCTCGCGCGCAATGCGGCCTGGCCGGAGGGGATGTTCGCGCTGATCACGGGTTTCCTCGAGAACGGCGAGACGCCCGAGGACGGCATCGCGCGCGAGGTGTTCGAGGAAACCGCGCTGAAGGCCGAGCAGGTCACGCTGGTCGGCGTGTATGAATTCATCCGCAAGAACGAGCTGATCATCGCGTATCACGTGCGCGCATCGGGCACCGTCGCGCTGTCGCCGGAGCTGCTCGAATACCGGCTCGTCGAGCCGCCGTTGCTGCGCCCGTGGCGCGCCGGCACAGGCTACGCGCTGGCCGACTGGATGCGCGCGCGCGGCCTCGATTTCGAATTCGTCGATCGAGCGGGGCAGTGACGGGCCGCGCCGCTTCCGGCACGTCACCGGCCGCGCCGCGCACGGTCGCGACGCGGCAATCCGCCGTTCGTCGGCGCGCCGTCTCGCACGGCCACCGCGCGCCGTCCGCTTCGTCTTCTTCCTCCTGACCGCCATCGCCATGTCCGACAAGCCGCAGCCGCGTTCCCGCGACGCCTATCGCCACTTCCTGCCGATCACGACCCGCTGGATGGATAACGACGTCTACGGACACGTGAACAACGTCGTGTACTACAGCTACTTCGACACCGTCGTGAACGAATACCTGATCCGCGCGGGTGTGCTCGACGTCGAGCACGGGCAGACGATCGGGCTCGTGGTCGAGACGCAGTGCAACTACTTCGCGCCGCTCGTGTTTCCGCAGTCGGTCGATGCGGGGCTGCGCGTCGCGAAGCTCGGCACGTCGAGCGTGCGCTACGAGATCGGGCTGTTCGCGGCAGGGGCGGCCGCGCCGGCCGCGCAGGGACATTTCGTGCATGTGTACGTCGATCGCGGCACGCGCCGCCCGGTGCCGCTGCCCGACGCGCTGCGCGCGGCGCTCGAACCGCTCGCCGGCTGACGGGCGCGTGGCGGTGCACGCGTTCGCGCTCCAGGCGTTCAACGGCCTCAGCTACGGGTTGCTGCTGTTCATGCTGTCGGCCGGCCTCACTCTGATCTTCAGCGTGCAGGGCGTGCTCAACTTCGCGCATGCGAGCTTCTACATGCTCGGCGCCTACATCGGATACAGCATCGCGGCCCGCGCGGGTTTCTGGCCCGCGCTCGCGCTCGCGCCGCTCGCGGTCGGGCTGCTCGGCGCCGGCTGCGAGCGCTGGCTGCTGCGCCGCGTACAGCCGCACGGGCACACGAGCGAGCTGCTGTTGACCTTCGGGCTCGCATACCTGATCGGCGAGGGCGCGAAACTTTTTTGGGGCCTCGCGCCGCTGCCGGCCCCGGTGCCGCCGCTGTTCGACGGTGCGCCCGTGGCCGTGTTCGGCCTCGCGCTGCCGCGCTACCGGCTCTTCATGATGGCGATGTCCACGGCGATGCTGGTCGCGCTCGGCGTGCTGCTGCGCGCGTCGCGCATCGGGCTCGTCGTGCGCGCCGCGCTCACGCACCGCGCGGCCGTCGAGGCGCTCGGCTACGACGTGCCGCGCATGATGACGGGGCTGTTCGGCGCGGGCACCGCGCTCGCGGCGCTGGCCGGCGTGATCGGCGCGCCGCTCGCGGTGATCGAACCGGCGCTGGCCGAGACCGTCGGGTCGGTCGTGTTCGCGGTCGTCGTGATCGGCGGGCTCGGCTCGCTCGGCGGCGCGCTCGTCGCATCGCTCGCGGTCGGCTTCGCGCAGACCTTCGCGGCGGCCAGCGACACGTCGTTGCGCGACCTCGCGCAATGGTCGGGCGTCGCGCTGCCCGACAGCGTCGCTGCCGTGTCGATCGCGCAGCTCGCACCGCTGGTCCCGTACCTGCTGCTCGTCGCGGTGCTGGTCGCCCGTCCGCGCGGACTGTTCGGCGAGCGCGTCGATGGCTAGCCGCGCACGGGCCGGCGCACTGCGCTGGGTGCCGTTCGCCGCGTGCCTGATCCTGCCGGCGTGGCTGTGGCCGCATGGCGCGGTGCTCGGCTATCTCGCACAGACGGCCGCACTCGTCGTGCTCGCGCTGTCGTACAACTTGCAGCTCGGCACGACGGGGCTGCTGTCGTTCGGTCATGCCGCGTTCGCGGGCCTTGGCGCATTCGCTGCCGCGCATTGGTTCAATCATGTCGGTGGCCCGTTGCCGTTGTTGCCGCTCGTCGGCGGGGTGGCCGGCGCGGGCTTCGGGTTCGTCGCCGGCCTGCTCGCGACACGCCGGGCGGGCACCGTGTTCGCGATGATCACGCTCGGCCTCGGCGAGTGCGTCGCGGCCGCGGCGTGGAGCGTGCCCGCGTGGTTCGGCGGCCTCGGCGGCGTACCGATCGATCGCGCGAGCGGCACGCCGTTGACCGGTTGGCATTTCGGCGCGGAAACGCAGGCCTATGCCGTGATCGCCGCATGGTGCATCGTCTCCGCGGTGGCGATGCACGCGCTGACGCGCACGCCGCTCGCGCGGCTCGCGAACGCGGTGCGAGACAACCCCGCGCGCGTTGCCGCGCTCGGCACCGAGCCGCGTCGCGTGCGGCTCGCAATGGTGACCTGCGCGTCGTTCTTCGCGGGCATTGCCGGCACGCTGACGCTGATCGACGTCGAGATCGCGACGCCCGACAGCGTGTCGATGGCGCGTTCGGCGACCGTGCTCATCGCCGCGGTGATCGGCGGCACCGGCACGTTCTTCGGGCCGGCGGCCGGCGCGGTGGTGCTGACCGCGCTGAGCATCGTCGTCGCGGGCGTGTCGCGCGCATGGGCGCTGTATCTCGGCGTGCTGTTCGTCGCGGTCGTCGTCGCGGCGCCGCGCGGGATCGCGGGCATCGCGCGGACGCTTGCGCACGCGTCGCGCGGCGACGCGCCGCCCGCCGAGCGCTGGCGTGTGCTGTGCGGCATCGGCGCATGTGCGTTCTGGGCCGTCGCGATCGTCTGCGCGGCCGAACTGGGCTATGCATGGCGCTTCGCGCAGGACGACGGCGCGGGCATCGCGTTCGGCGCGTGGGGCATCGACGCCGATGCGCCGGCGGGCTGGGTCGTCGCATGCTCGGCGGCCGGCATCGGCACGTTGCTGTGGGGCTGGCGCGCACGGTTCCAGAACCACCGGCACGGCAAGCGGGAGGACGGGCGATGAACGGTAGCGCGATCGCGCTGCACGGGATCGTGCAGCGCTTCGGTGCGCAGACCGTGCTCGACGGCATCGAGCTGAACGTCCCGGTCGGCGAGCGTCACGCGCTGATCGGGCCGAACGGCGCGGGCAAGTCGACGCTGTTCGGCGTGATCGCCGGCGCGACGCGGCCGACGCGCGGGCGCGTCATGCTGCACGGCGTCGAGCTGCGCGGGCGCGGGCCGGTCGTGGCGAGCCGGCTCGGCATCGGCCGCAGTTTCCAGCAGACGAGCGCGTTCGCACGATTGAGCGTGTTCGACAACCTGCGCTGCGCGGCGCTGCATGCGCCGGCCGAGCGGCGGCGCTGGTGGAACCGGCTGCGCGAATCCGCGTCGGTCGATCGCGCGGCCGCGCGCGTGCTGAGCGACATCGGTCTCGATGCGCGGCGCGACACGCCGGCCGGCGAACTCGGCTACGCGGAACAGCGCGCGCTCGATCTCGGCATCGCGCTCGCGAGCGGCGCGCGCACGCTGCTGCTCGACGAACCGACGGCCGGCATGAACCGCGATCAGGCGGCGCGGATGATCGCGCTGATCCGCGCGACGACGCAGGGCCGCACGGTGCTGATGATCGAGCACGACATGGATGCGGTGTTCGGCTTCGCCGAGCGCATCACGGTGCTCGTGCGCGGCGCGGTGGTCGCGACCGGCGCACCCGACGCGATCCGCGCGGACCCGGCCGTGCGTGCGGCCTATCTTGGCGAGGGCGCATGAGCGTGCTGCTCGACATTCGCGGCCTGCGTGCGTGGTACGGAATGCAGCCCGTGCTCGACGGCGTCGATCTCGCGCTCGCGCCGGGCGAGACGCTCGCGCTGCTCGGCCGCAACGGCTCGGGCCGCTCGACGCTCGCGAAGGCCGTGATGGGGCTCGTACGCACCGCGGGCTCGGTGCGCGTCGCCGGCGCCGAATGCGCGGGCGCGCGCACGTTCGAGATCGCGCGGCGCGGGGTCGCTTACGTCGCTGAAAGCCGCGACGTGTTCCCGCTGCTGAGCGTGCGCGACAACCTGCGCCTCGGGCTGCGCGGCGTGCACGGCGCGGCCGAACGCGCGGCGCTCGACCGGTTGCTCGCGCGCTTTCCGCTGCTGGCCGCGCGGGCGGACGTGAAGGCCGGACGGCTGTCGGGCGGCGAACAGCAGGTGCTCGCGCTGGTGCGCGCGCTCGCCGGCCGCCCGCGCGTGCTGATCGTCGACGAACCGGCCGAAGGGCTCGCGCCGCTCGCGGTCGACGAAGTCGGCGCGTGTCTCGCCGCGCTGCAGGCCGACGGCGTCGCGATCCTGCTGATCGAGCAGCGGCTGCAGCTCGCGCCGCGGCTCGCGCGGCGCGTCGCGGTGATGGGGCGCGGTCGGATCGTCTACGACGGCCCGCTGGACGGGCTCGGCGCCGACGTCGTCAGTGCATGGTTGAGTGCCGGCTGACCGTCCGTCCGCCGATTGTTCGGATAACTCCGCCAGTCAATTCGCGTCGAGCCGCTTTATCGCCGCCGCGCGAGCCGCCAATATTGCCAGCAAGGCCGGTGTGCGCCGCGACTGGCGCGATCGGCACCCATCCATCGAACGTCTTCCGACTGAGGAATGAAATCATGAGCAAGCTGGCAAGCAAGGTAGCGATCGTCACGGGCGGCTCCAAGGGGATCGGCGCCGCGATCGCGAAGGCGCTGGCCGCCGAAGGCGCGGCGGTCGTGGTCAACTACGCGAGCAGCAAGGCCGGTGCCGACGCGGTCGTGAGCGCGATCGTCGAGGCGGGCGGCCGCGCGGTCGCGGTCGGCGGCGACGTGTCGAAGGCAGCGGACGCCCAGCGCATCGTCGACACCGCGATCGAGACCTATGGCCGTCTCGACGTGCTGGTCAACAATTCCGGCGTGTACGAATTCGCGCCGATCGAGGCGATCACCGAAGAGCACTACCGCCGGCAATTCGACACGAACGTGTTCGGCGTGCTGCTGACCACGCAGGCCGCCGTCAAGCATCTCGGCGAAGGCGCGAGCATCATCAACATCAGCTCGGTGGTGACGAGCATCACGCCGCCTGCGAGCGCCGTATACAGCGGCACGAAGGGCGCCGTCGACGCGATCACCGGCGTGCTCGCACTCGAGCTGGGCCCGCGCAAGATCCGCGTGAACGCGATCAACCCGGGCATGATCGTGACCGAAGGCACGCACAGCGCGGGCATCATCGGTTCGGATCTCGAGAAGCAGGTGCTCAGCGAAACGCCGCTCGGCCGCCTCGGCGAGCCGGACGACATCGCGTCGGTCGCCGTGTTCCTCGCATCGGACGACTCCCGCTGGCTGACCGGCGAGCGCCTCGTCGCGAGCGGCGGGCTGCACTGACCGCGCGAGTCGGCGCGCGCGGCTACGCGCTCATCGCGAGCGCGTTCGCGCCGACATGCCAGCGCAGGCTTTCGACGACGAGTGCGTGATCGCATGCGTCGTCGAGCCCCACGATCGTCATCGCGCCGACGATGCCGCCGCCGGCAAGCCGCAACGGCACGCCGCCGCCGTCGAGCGCATAGTCGACCTCCGACAATCCCTGCGACTGCAACGACCAGCCGGCGCGGCGAAAGCGCGCGCCGACCTCGAGCGAACTGACGCCGAAACGGAACACCGTGTTCTGTCGTCGGCGGATCGCGTCGCTGTCGTTCGCGCGGCTGCCGTCGAGCGCGCAGTAGAACAGCGGCGCGGCTTCGCCGACGATGCCGACCGCGATCGGCAGCCCGCGGCGCGCCGCGAGATTGACGGCGATGTCGCCGAGCCGGCGCGCGACGTCGGCATCGAAGTGCGACAGCGTCGGAGTCGACGCGGTGTCGCCGAAGGGCGCGGGTGCGAAGCGGGGGAAGGGGGGCGCCATGGCAGCTCCGTGTCGTCGCAAATCCGGCTCAGGCACGCGTTCTCGTCCTGCGTGTCGCGCGCGAGCCGTCGATCGTTCAGCGCATCAACGCGTCAGCGCCTGGGTGCCGCGTCGAGCATCCATTCGTGCGCGGGGTCGTTCTTGAATGCCCACGCGCGGCTCGGCCCGGCCATCACGTTCAGGTAATACAGGTTGTAGCCATGCGGCGCGACCACCGGGTGATAGCCGCGCGGCACCATCACCACGTCGTGGTTCTCGACCGCGCACGTCTCGTCGAGGCTGCGATCGTCCGTGTATACGCGCTGAAACGCGAAACCCTGCGGCGGATCGATCCGGTGGTAATACGTTTCCTCGAGCGACGTTTCGTCCGGCGCCGCGTCGCGATCGTGCTTGTGCGGCGGATAGCTGCTCGAGTGGCTCGCGGGCGTGATCACTTCGACGACGAGCAGGCGATCGGCCGCCGGGTTGTCGCCCATCAGGATGTCGCACACGTAGCGCGTGTTGGTGCCTTGCCCGCGCACCGCGCGCCGCATCCGTTCGCCGTCGAGGCGCTGCACGCGCTTGTCGCCGCTCGCGTAAGGCGCGGTGCACAGCGCGACTTCCGCATCGCGCGTCGCGACCAGCGTGACGGTCTTGCCGCCCGGCACGTACAGCGCGTCCGGCGACACTTCCTCGAACACGCTGTCGCGCTTGCCGAGCGCATCGTGGGTCTCGCCGTCGACTTGCGCGCGCAGCGTGCCCGTGAGCACGACGACGCACAGTTCGCGCGCGCCGGTATCGAGCGTTTCGGTATCGCCGGCCTTCAGGCGCAGCGCGCGAAAGCCGACGTGTTTCCAGCCGGCCGACTCGGGCGTCACGTTGCAGATTTCGCGGTCGGCGGATGCCTTGACCAGCAGGGGAGAAATCGTCATGGAACGGGGCTCCACAATGGGGTGACGGCGGGGTGACGGGGCTTAAGCGCTCAACCGGTCGACGATCGCGCGCAGCGATTCGTAGCCTTTCTTCGCATACTGATAGCTCGGTGCGACGGCCGGGTCCTGCTCGGCTTCGACCACGAGCCAGCCTTCGTAGCCGGCGTCCTTCAGCGTGCGCAGCGTCGCTTCGTAATCGAGCGCGCCGTCGCCCGGCACCGTGAAGGTGCCGTTGATCACGCCGTTCAGGAAGCTCCAGCCGCCGTTGCGCGCCTGCGTGACGACCTGCGGCCGCACGTCCTTGCAGTGCACGTGCACGACGCGCGACACGTGTTTCTTCAGCAGTGCGACCGGATCGGCCGCGCCGCCGAAATACGCGTGGCCCGTGTCGAACAGCAGGAACACCTTCGCCGGATCGGTCAGCGCCATCAGCCGGTCGACGTCGGCGGGCGATTCGACGTATGCGCCCATGTGGTGATGGTAGGCGAGCTTGATCCCGTAGGTCTCGAGCAGGTGCGCGCCGAATGCGTCGAGGCGTGCCGCGTAGCGTCGCCAGGCTTCGTCGTCGACGAAACGCGGACGCTTCGCGACCGGCGTGTCGATGTTGCCCTGGATCGTGCCCGCGCATTCGCCGTACACCACGACCTTCACGTCGTTGAACTGCAGCTTCGTCATGTGCGCGCGGCAGCGCTCGATTTCGGCGGCGAGCGCATCGGCATCGCTCATGCCCGGTTCGAGTTCCGCAAGGAAGCCCGAATACCAGCCCGACACGCATACGAGCCCGAATTCGGCGAGCTTCGCCTTCAGCTCGGGGCCCGTTTTCGGAAACTTGTTGCCGAGCTCGAAGCCCGCATAGCCGATTTCGGCGCCTTCCTTCAGCGCCGTCTCGAGCGGCGTCTCGCCGCCGAGCGACGGCAGGTCGTCGTTCATCCACGACAGGGGATTGATACCGATGCGAACGTTCCAGCTCATGACTTGCTTCCTTGGTTCGATTGTTGTCGTCGCGGGGCGGAGGATTGAAACGGAAAGCGTGTCAGCGCCGCTGCCGGGTCTTCGCGTCGAGATACGCGCGATGCGCTTCGCCGACGCCGGCGCGCGCGGACACCTGCGGCACCGCGACTTCCCACCATGCGCCGCCGTCCGCGGTCGTGCGCTCGTGCGTCGTGTCGATCACGATGACCTGGCTCGTCTTCGCCGCGCGCGCACGCTTCATTTCGCTGCGCAGTTCGCCGACGTCGCGCACGTGCACGGCTTCGGCGCCCATCGCGCGCGCATGCATCGCGAAGTCGATCGTCGAGCGTTCGCCGCCCTCGGGCACGCAGTCGTCGAGCATGTTGTTGAAGCTCGCACCGCCGCAGTTCAGCTGCAGCCGCTCGATGCAGCCGTAGCCGCGGTTGTCGAGGATCACGACGATGATCTTGCGGCCGAGCATCACGGACGTCGCGAGCTCCGCGTTGAGCATCATGTACGAGCCGTCGCCGACGATCACGATCACTTCGCGCTCGGGCCGCGCGAGCTTCGCGCCGAGGCCGCCCGCGACCTCGTAGCCCATGCACGAGTACGCGTAGTCCATGTGATAGTTGCCCGGCACACCGCTGCGCCACAGCTTGTGCAGCTCGGCCGGCAGCGTGCCGGCCGCGCACACGACGAGATCGTCGCGCGCGCTGTCGCGTCCCGCGTCGGCCGCGGAGTCGCGCACCGCGCCGATCACTTCCGCGTCGTACGGCAGCGTGTCCTTCGGCACGCGCGTGGTCAGCTCGGTCACGCGCGCGTTCCACGCGGCGGCCTGGTCGCGGTTCGCGGCGGTCCACGCCGCATCTGCCTGCCAGCCAGCGAGCGCGGCCGACAGCTGGCCGAGGCCGGTGCGCGCGTCGGCGATCAATTGCCGGCCGCGTTTCTTGCCCGCATCGAACGGTTGCACGTTCAGGCTCAGCAGCGTCGCGTTGCCGAACAGCGCGTGCGAGCCGGTCGTGAAATCCTGCAGGCGCGTGCCGACCGCGAACACCACGTCGGCCTGCGCGGCCGCGCGGTTCGCGGCGGGCGAGCCCGTCACGCCGATCGAGCCGAGGTTCAGCGGGTGGTCCCACGCGAGGCTGCCCTTGCCGGCCTGCGATTCGGCGACCGGCACGCCGTGCGTGTCGGCGAACGTGCGCAACGCATCCCATGCCTGGCTGTACAGCACGCCGCCGCCGGCGACGATCAGCGGCTTCTTCGCAGCCTTCAGCACGTCCAGCGCGTCCGCGAGTTCGAGCGCGTCGGCGGGCGGCCGGCGCATCCGGATCACCGGCGGCGCGAAGAAATCCTCCGGCCAGTCGTACGCGAAGGTCTGCACGTCCTGCGGCAGCGCGAGGCACACGGGCCCGCACTGCGCGGGGTCGGTCATCACCTGGATCGCGCGCGGCAGCGCGACGAGCAGCTGTTCCGGCGACGTGATCCGGTCGAAGTAGCGCGTCACCGGCCGGAAGCAGTCGTTCGCGCTGACGTCGCCCTGTTCGAAATCCTCGACCTGCTGCAGCACCGGGTCGGGCAACCGCGACACGAACACGTCGCCGGGCAGCAGCAACAACGGCAGCCGGCCGACGTGCGCGAGCGCGGCGGAGGTCAGCATGTTGGTCGCGCCGGGGCCGATGCTCGACGTCGCGGCCATCATCCGCTGGCGGAAATTCGTTTTCGCGAACGCGACGGCCGCATTCGCCATGCCTTGCTCGTTGTGCGCGCGGAACGTCGGCAGCCGGTCCTTTTCGGCGTGCAGCGCCTCGCCGAGCCCGGCCACGTTGCCGTGCCCGAAAATCGCGAACACGCCGCCGCAGTACGGCAGGATTTCGGTGCGGCCGTCCGGCTGGACGACTTCGGCGCGCAGGGCGGCCAGGTAGCGCACGAGCGCCTGGCTGACGGTCAGTCTCACGGTGGTGGTCATCGTCTGTCGATCAGGGGGAGTCGGGTGGTCATCACGGACATCTGCATCAGGCTGCCGCCGCGGCGCGCGCGGCGGCACGGCGGCCGAGCCAGGCGTCGACCAGCTGCGCGAAATTGCCGGCCACTTCGTCGATCAGCGCCTGGTCGTCGATCCGGCCGGCGAGCCAGTGCAGCGACGCGTCGGCCCACAGCGTACGGCCGACCATGAAGCCCTTGACGATCGGGTTGGTCGCCGAGCGGAAACTGTCGACGAGGTACTGCAACGGCTGGTTCAGCCCGAGGATCACCGCGCCGCGGCAGTACGGATCGCGCTCGGCGACGAGCGTTTCGAGCCGCGCCCAGCCGTCGGCGCTCATCGGCGCGAGCTTCCACCACTCGGGCATCACGCCGAGGTTGTAGAAGCGCGCGACCGTGCGCAGCACTGCGTCGTCCTCGGTGCCGGCCGGTGTGACGGCGCGCGGCGGAATGATTTCCAGCAGCAGCTCGTTGCCGCTCGCGCGCGTGGCTTCCCACAGCTCCAGCACGCGCTGCTCCTGCGCGACGCGCAGGTCGACGTCGTCGTCGGGGTGGTAGTGGACGAGGCACTTCACGACCTGCTCGGTCGGCCAGTGCGTGAGCGACGAGCCGACCGAGCGCGTGTCGTCGAAACACAGCGGCCGCGAGCCGGGCAGTTCGACCGGCCGGCCGACCCACCAGCCGCGGCCGGTGGCCGACGCGAGCGCGTCGCTGCCGTACGCGCCGCCGTCGATCAGCACGCCGACGTGGCCTTCGATATGGCGATCGCGCTCGACCTGTTCGGCCGCGCGCACGAGCAGGCGCTTGAGCGTCTTGATCCGCGTCTCGTCCGCGCCGGCCTGCACCGCGAGTTCGTAGAACTGGCTGCGATGGTCGAACGCCATCACGCACAGGTCGTCCCATTCGCGGCGCGGCACCGTCACACGATGCAGGTGCGCGAGCGTGCGATCGGCGTCCACCCGCGGATTGCGGCTGCCGCCGAACCAGTGCGCGAGTTCGGCCGGCGTCGGCATCGCGGCGGAACACGCGTGGCGCGACACGACGATCGCGCCGCACGCGTTCGCGATGCGTGTCGATTCGGCCCAGTCGCGCCCGCGCAGCAGCCCGGACAGCAGGCCGGACAGGAACGCGTCGCCCGCGCCGAGCACGTTCAGCACGTCGACGCGTTCGCCGTGGAAGGTCGGCGCATCCTCGATGCGCGCGGGGATGTCGCCCTCGATCACGCAGCAGCCGAGCGCACCGCGCTTGACCACCAGCGCCGCGCCGCTCGCGCGACGCACGGCCTGCAGCGATGCGATCAGGTCGTGCGGCACGCCGCCCGCGATCAGGAATTCCTCCTCGGTGCCGACCAGCAGGTCGAACTCGCCGAGCACCTGCTGCAACTGGCGCGTGACCTGCGCGTCCGGCACGTAGCGGTTCTCGCCCGCGCCGCGCGCGGTCAGCCCCCACAGCACCGGCCGGTAGTCGATGTCGAGAATGCGCACGACACCGTGGCGGCGCGCGTAGCCGAGCGCGGTCAGCGATGCTTCGCGGGTGCCCGGCGTCGACAGATGGGTGCCGGTGATCGCGAGCGCGCGGCAACCGGCGATGAAGTCCTCGCGGATTGCGTCGGCGCGCACAGCCATGTCCGCGCAGTTCTCGCGCACGAACAGCAGCGGGAACGTGTCGCGATCCTTCAGACCGAGCAGCACCAGCGCGGTCAGCCGTTCCGGATCCGTCTGCAGCTGGCTCGTGTCGCAGCCTTCGCGCTCGAGCGTCTCGCGCACGAAGCGGCCCATCTGCTCGTCGCCGACGCGCGAGATCATCGCGGTCTTCAGCCCGAGCCGGGCGACGCCGAACGCGACGTTGCCCGACGAGCCGCCGAGATACATCTGGAAGCTGCGCGCGTCTTCCAGGCGGCTGCCGTACTGTTGCGCGTAAAGGTCCACGGCGACGCGGCCGAGGCAGGCGAGATCGATGGGGCGGTCAGTCGGAAAGTTCAACGGGCTCATATCACGTATCACGCTCGCGGCCGGCGTTCGACCTTGCCGGCGGATTGGGGACCGATCCAGCGACGGATCTTCGTCGCATGTCGCGACGCGACGCGAATGCGCGTGCCGCAACGACTCGGGCTACGGAACGGAGTCTAGACTTTTTGGAAATCCAGTTCCCTAGGTGAAATCACGTAGAAATAAATTTCCAAATTTTCGACGAAGTGATCTACAGTTTCATCCGGATGCTTCAGTCCGTTATCGGACTCGGCCCGGCGGCGCGCAACGCGCCGTTTTCCGCCCCCCGGAGATGAGGAGACAGAGTGATCATGAAGACCAAGCTGATGGCCGCCGCGGCCGCCGCGATCCTGGCCATGCCGCTCGCGCATGCCGAGAAGATCGGCGTGACGATGGCATCGTTCGACGACACGTTCCTGACGATCCTGCGCAACAGCATCGGCGACGCGGCGAAGAAGGACGGCGCGACCGTACAGATCGAGGACGGCGGCAACGACGTCGGCAAGCAGTTGAGCCAGGTCCAGAACATGATCGCGCAGAAGGTCGACGCGATCATCGTGAATGCGGTCGACACCGACGCGACGCCGAAGATCACGAAGATGGTGACCGCCGCGAAGATTCCGCTCGTCTACGTGAACCGCAAGCCGGTCGATTTCGACAAGCTGCCGGCCGGCGTCGCGGTGGTCGCGTCCGACGAGAAGCAGTCGGGCACGCTGCAGGCGCGCCAGGTGTGCAAGCTGCTCGGCGGCAAGGGCGACATCCTCGTGCTGATGGGCGAGCTGTCCAACGAGTCGGCGCGCGCGCGCACCAAGGACATCGAGGAGGTGATCGCGACCAAGGACTGTTCCGGCATGAAGATCGTCGACAAGCGCGAAGGCAAGTGGAGCCGCACGCAGGGCCAGGACATCACGATGAACTGGCTGAGCTCGGGGACGAAGTTCGATGCGATCGTGTCGAACAACGACGAAATGGCGATCGGCGCGATCAACGCGCTGAAGGCCGCGCGCAAGCTGACGCCGAAGACGGTCGTCGCGGGCATCGACGCGACGCCGGACGGGCTCGCGGCGATGAAGAGCGGCGACCTGAAGGTGTCCGTGTACCAGAACGCGGCCGGGCAGGGGGCGCAGGCCGTCGCGACCGCGCTGAAGCTCGCGAAGAAGCAGCCGGTCGACCGCTACGTGAACGTGCCGTTCGAGCTGGTCACGCCGGAGAACATGAACCAGTATGCGAAGCACTGACCGGTTTTTCCGCTGAACTGCGCGAGCCCGGCGCGTCCGGGTTCGCGTGTGACTTTCGAGGAACGTCCATGTTTACAGCCAGGATGGCGCGCTCGATGGCCAGCGAAAGCGCGCCGGCCGCCTCGTCCGCCGCGTCGGGTTCGTCCGGTGCGTCCGTCGACGATTGCCTGCTCGAGGTGCGCGGCGTCGGCAAGTCGTTTCCCGGCGTCGTCGCGCTCGACGGCGTGCAGTTCCGCGTGCGCCGCGGCACCGTGCACGCGCTGATGGGCGAGAACGGCGCAGGCAAGTCGACGCTGATGAAGATCATCGCCGGCGTCTACACGCCCGACCAGGGCGAGATCCTGATCAACGGCGAGCCGGTCGTGCTGAGCGGTCCGCTCGACGCGCTCGATCGCGGGATCGCGATGATCCACCAGGAACTCAACCTGATGCCGTACATGACGGTCGCGGAGAACATCTGGATCCGCCGCGAACCGAAGAACCGCTTCGGCCTGATCGATCACGCCGAGCTGCGCCGCCGCACCGCCGCGCTGTTCGAGCGGCTGTCGATCGACATCGACCCCGAAGCCGACGTGCGCACGCTGACGGTCGCGAGCCGCCAGATGGTCGAGATCGCGAAGGCGGTGTCGTTCGACTCGGACGTGCTGATCATGGACGAGCCGACCTCCGCGCTGACCGACAAGGAGGTCACGCACCTGTTCCGGATCATTCGCCAGCTGCGCGAGCAGGGCAAGGGCATCGTCTACATCACGCACAAGATGAACGAGCTGTTCGAGATCGCCGACGAGTTCTCGGTGTTCCGCGACGGCAAGTACATCGGCACGCATGCGTCGACCGACGTCACGCGCGACGACATCATCCGGATGATGGTCGGCCGCGAGATCACGCAGATGTTCCCGAAGGAGGAGGTGCCGATCGGCGACGTCGTGCTGGCCGTGAAGAACCTCGGCGTCGACGGCGTGTTCCGCGACGTCAGCTTCGAGCTGCGCGCGGGCGAGATCCTCGGCGTCGCGGGCCTCGTCGGCTCGGGGCGCTCGAACGTCGCGGAGGCGCTGTTCGGCGTCGTGCCGGCGACCTCGGGCGAGATCCGGATCGACGGCAAGCCGGTGCGAATTTCCACGCCCGCGCAGGCGATGAAGCACGGGATGGCGTTCCTCACCGAGGACCGCAAGGACACCGGCTGCTTCCTGAATCTCGACCTGCTCGCGAACATGGAAGCGGCGGTGCTCAGCAACCGCTACGTGAAGTTCAATTTCGTTCGGCAGGCGCAGTTGAAGCGCGATTGCGAGGAAATGAGCCGGATGCTGCGCGTGAAGACGCCGGGGCTGCACGAGGAAATCCAGAACCTGTCGGGCGGCAATCAGCAGAAGGTGCTGATCGGCAGATGGTTGCTGACGCAACCGCGCATCCTGATTCTCGACGAGCCGACGCGCGGGATCGACGTCGGCGCGAAGGCTGAGATCCACCGGCTCGTCAGCGCGCTCGCCGCCAAGGGCGTCGCGGTTCTGATGATCTCGTCGGAAATGCCGGAAGTGCTCGGCATGAGCGACCGCGTGATGGTGATGCACGAAGGCCGGATGACCGGCATCGTCGAGCGCAAGGACGCCGACCAGGTCCGCATCATGGACCTGGCCTCGCGCTGAGCCGCAACAAGCATGGAGACAACTGAAATGGGCAACCTGAACCCGGTCGCGGACGCGCAGTCCATGACGATCAAGACGCGGCACGCGAAGTGGCCGCCCGAACTGAGCATCTTCCTCGTGCTGGTGGGCATCAGCCTGTTCTTCGAGGTGATCGGCTGGCTCGTCGTCGGCCAGAGCTTCCTGTTCAACGCGGAGCGGCTCGAGATCATCGTGTTGCAGATGGCCGTGATCGGCATCATCGCGGTCGGCGTGAACCTCGTGATCATCACCAGCGGGATCGACCTGTCGTCGGGGTCGGTCGTCGCGGCGGCGGCCGTCGTGTCGGCCAGCCTCGCACAGGTATCCGATTTTCCGCGCGCGGTGTTCCCGCACCTGACCGACCTGCCGGTCATCTGGCCGGTGCTGGCCGGCGTGTGCGTCGGCCTGCTGGTCGGCCTCCTGAACGGCTCGCTGATCGCGCTGACGGGGATCCCGCCGTTCATCGCGACGCTCGGCACGATGGTTGCCGCGCGCGGCTTCGCGAAGTGGTTCACCAACGGGATGCCGGTGTCGATGCTGACCGATCAGTTCGCGGCGATCGGCGCGGGCGCGAACCCGGTGATCATCTTCGTCGTGGTGGCGGCGATCTT
Organism: Burkholderia sp. RF7-non_BP4; assembly: GCF_001521935.1. Classification (NCBI taxonomy): domain Bacteria; kingdom Pseudomonadati; phylum Pseudomonadota; class Betaproteobacteria; order Burkholderiales; family Burkholderiaceae; genus Burkholderia; species Burkholderia sp. RF7-non_BP4. The sequence continues at coordinate 32,915 of NZ_LOTA01000004.1, forward strand.
CCACGTCGTGCTGCGCTACACGCGCTTCGGCAAGTACACGTACGCGATCGGCGCGAACCGCCACGCGGCCGTCGTGTCGGGCATCAACGTGACGCGCCACCTGGTGTTCGTCTATGCGATCGCGGGCTTGCTGAGCGGAATCGCGGGCACCGTGACGGCCGCGCGTGCGATCTCCGGCCAGTCGGGCATGGGCGTGATGTACGAGCTCGACGCGATCGCGGCCGTCGTGATCGGCGGCACGTCGCTGTCGGGCGGTCTCGGGCGCGTGACGGGCACCGTGATCGGCGTGCTGATCCTCGGCGTGATGACGTCGGGCTTCACGTTCATCCGGATCGACGCGTATTACCAGGAAATGGTCAAGGGCGCGATCATCGTCGCGGCCGTGATCGCCGACCAGTATCGCAACAAGAAGTCGCGGCGCTGATTCGCCACGGCCGAATGTTCAACCTTCCGGGAAGAAGATGAAGATCGCTCTGGATCCCTACATGATTCGCCACCTGCCGCTCGACCGGCTGCCGCATGCCGTCGCCGAGCTCGGCTACGACCAGATCGAGCTGTCGCCGCGCAGCGACTTTCTCGACTGGTGGGTGATGCCGCGCGCGACGCGCGAGCGCATGGCCGCGTTCCGGCATGCATTGCGCGCAAGCGGCGTGGGCCTCGCGTCGCTGCAGCCGATGTATCGCTGGGCCAGCCCGTTCGACGACGAGCGGCAGTGGGCCGTGCGCTGCTGGAAGAAGGCGATCGAGGTCGCGCTCGAGATGGAATGCCCGCTGATGGTGTCCGAATTCGGGCGCGGCGCGTCGCCGGAGCGCTCGGTCGGCGAACGGCCGGGCGCGAACCCGAAGGAGCTGTGCGAAGCCGCGTGGTTCCGTTCGATGGACGAGCTGCTGCCGATCCTCGAGCGCGAACGCATCGTGCTGTCGGTCGAGCCGCATCCGGAGGACTGGATCGAGCAGCTGCAGCCGGCGATCGACATCGTCACGAACATCGGCTCGCCGTCGCTGAAACTGTCGTACATCGCGCCGCACACGTTCTACTACGGCGACGACATGGCGGCGATGATCGCGGCCGCCGCGCCGATCCTCGCGCACGTGCGCGTGGCCGACACCTTCGATCACCGCAAGAGCAGCCAGCTACGCTACATCGTGAACCCGCCGGGCTCGAACCAGATCCGCGTGCACCAGCATCTCGACATCGGGCAGGGCGAGATCGACTGGGACGTGTTTTTCCGCGCACTCGGCAGCGTCGGCTTCGACGGCGTGATGTCGTCGTGCGTGTTCGCGTGGGAGGACCGCGCCGAAGCGTCGTCGCGCTACATGCGCGACACGATCCAGCGCTACGTCGAGCGCCATTTCGATCGGGCGACCGCGCGCTGACCCGCCTGGAACCATTGCTGACCGGCGCGGCGCGGGCCGTGCCGTTGATGAACGACAGACTGGAGATATCCGGATGACCTTGCAAATCGGCGTGATCGGCTGCGGCGCGATCGGCCAGGACCATATCCGCAGGCTCACACGCACGCTGTCCGGCGCGCGCGTGGTGGCCGTCAACGACATCGATCCGCAGCAGGCGCGCGACGCGGTGACGAAGTACGGGCTCGACGCGGAAATCTACGGCGACGGCCACGAGGTGGTCGCGGCCGCCGACGTGCAGGCCGTGCTCGTCACGTCGTGGGGGCCGACGCACGAAGCGTTCGTGCTCGACGCGATCGCGCACGGCAAGCCGGTGTTCTGCGAGAAGCCGCTCGCGGTGACGGCCGACGGCTGCATGCGCATCGTCGAGGCCGAGGTCGCGCACGGCAAGCGGCTCGTGCAGGTCGGCTTCATGCGGCCGTACGACGAAGGCTATCGCGCGCTGAAGCGCGTGATCGACGGCGGCGAGATCGGCGCGCCGCTGATGCTGCATTGCGCGCACCGCAACCAGTCGGTCGGCGAGCGCTATACGACCGACATGGCGATCACCGACACGCTGATCCACGAACTCGACGTGCTGCGCTGGCTGCTCGGCGAGGACTACACGAGCGCGCAGGTCGTCTACCCGAAGAAGACGCGTCATGCGAGCGCGCATCTCGCCGATCCGCAAATCGTGCTGCTCGAAACCGCGAGCGGCGTGCGCATCGACGTCGAGATCTTCGTCAACTGCCAGTACGGCTATGACATCCAGTGCGAGGTGGTCGGCGAGAACGGCATCGCGAAGCTGCCCGATCCGCCCGCGGTCGGGCTCAAGCATGCGGCGCGGCAGTCGGTCGAGATCATGACCGACTGGAAAGAGCGCTTCATCGCGTCGTACGACGTCGAGCTTCAGGCGTTCATCGACGGCGTGCGGCAGGGGGCGCTGACCGGCCCGTCCGCATGGGACGGCTATGCGGCGGCGGTCGCGGCCGATGCGTGCGTGCGCGCGCAGCAGAGCGGGGCGGTCGAGCCGATCGCGATGGCCGAACGCCCTGCGTTTTATCGCGGCTGAACCGGCTGAACAAGCTGATACCGGGCCGCGTGTTCATGCGGCCACGCTCGCGGCCGCGCGCCGCTTTCCTGATGAACCGACCGACATGACGATGAAGATTGGCTGCGCGCCCTGCTGCTGGGGTGTCGACGATGTGAAGAACCCGCACCTGCCGCCGTGGCGGCGCGTGCTCGCCGAAGCTGCGGAGGCCGGCTATTCGGGCATCGAGCTCGGCCCGTACGGCTACATCCCGTTCGAGCTCGACGTGGTGAGCGCCGAGCTCGAACGGCAGCGCTTGAGCATCACCGCCGGCACGATCTTCGACGACCTGGTGTCGCCGGAGAACCTGCCGAACCTGCTGCGCCAGACGCGCGAGATTTGCGCGCTCATCTCGCGCTTGCCGAAGCTGCCGACGCAGCCGGGTCAGCGCCATGCGGCGCCGTATCTGGTCGTGATGGACTGGGGGCACGACGAACGCGACTACGCGGCCGGCCATGCCGATCGTGCGCCGCGCCTGTCCGACGAACGCTGGGCACGCATGGTCGACCACATTCGCGAGATCGCGACGATCGCGCGCGACGAATTCGGCGTGCGCGCGGTGATCCATCCGCATGCGGGCGGCTACATCGAGTTCGCGGACGAGATCGACCGGATCGTCGCCGACATCGCCGCCGATACGGCGGGCCTCTGTCTCGACACCGGGCACCTGTACTACTCGGGGATGGATCCCGAGACGTGGCTGCGCCGTCACGCGGGGCGGCTCGACTATGTGCATTTCAAGGATATCGACGCGGCCGTGTACCACGCGGTGATGGGCGAACACATCGCATTCTTCGCGGCGTGCGCGCGCGGCGTGATGTGCCCGATCGGCAACGGCGTGCTCGACTACCGCGCGATCCGTCGCGCGCTCGACGACATCGGCTATGCGGGCTACATCACGATCGAACAGGAGCGCGATCCGCGCAATGCCGGCACGAGCCTGCGCGACGTCGCGGCGAGCCGCGCGTTTCTCGCGTCGGCCGGTTTCGCGTAATCGGCCGTCGGCCCAGACATTCTGAACACTGAACACGGACAGGAACACGACAATCATGATCGACGGACAGATTCTGCTCGGACATTCGATTCCCTGGGGCATGGTCGGCGGCGGGCTCGGCAGCCAGATCGGCTATAGCCACCGGTCGGCCGCATTGCGCGACGGCAGTTTCAGGCTGGTCGCAGGCGCATTCGACATCGAGGCCGAGCGCGGCCGGCAGTTCGGCGTGAAGCTCGGCGTCGACGCCGAGCGCTGCTATTCCGACTACCGGACGATGTTCGAGGCCGAGGCGAAGCGCGCCGACGGCATTCGCGCGGTGTCCATCGCGACGCCGAACAATACGCACTTCGAAATTTGCCGCGCGGCGCTGAACGCGGGGCTTCATGTGGTTTGCGAGAAGCCGCTCTGCTTCACGACCGAGGAGGCCGAGACGCTGCAGCGGCTGTCGGTCGAGAAGAATCGCATCGTCGGCGTCGCGTACGGTTATTCAGGTCACCAGATGATCGAGCAGGCGCGCGAGATGATCGCGCGCGGCGATCTCGGCGAGATCCGCATCGTGCAGATGCAGTTCGCGCACGGCTTCCACAGCGAGGGCGTCGAGGCCGCGAGCGCGGCCGCCCGCTGGCGCGTCGACCCGAAATTCGCGGGCCCGAGCTACGTGCTCGGCGACATCGGCACGCATCCGCTGTACATCTCGGAAGTGATGGCGCCCGAGCTGAAGATCCGCCGTCTGATGTGCTCGCGGCAAAGCTTCGTGAAGAGCCGCGCGCCGCTCGAGGACAACGCGTTCACGATCATGGAATACGACACGGGCGCGATCGGCTACGTCTGGTCGAGCGCGGTGAACGCGGGCTCGATGCACGGGCAGAAGGTGCGCGTGATCGGCTCGAAGGCGAGCGTCGAATGGTGGGACGAACATCCGAACCAGTTGCGCTACGAAATCCAGGGGCAACCCGCGCAGGTGCTCGATCGCGGAATGGGCTATCTGCATCCGCACGCCTTGCGCGAGGACCGCATCGGCGCCGGGCATCCGGAAGGGCTGTTCGAAGCGTGGTCGAACCTGTATGCGCGCTTCGCGCTCGCGATGGACGCGGCCGACCGCGGCGACGCGCAGGCATTGAAGCAGATCCGCTTTCCGGACGTCCACGCGGGCGTCGAAGGCGTGCGCTGGGTCGAGAACTGCGTGCGGTCCGCCGATGCGGGCGGCGTGTGGGTCGACTATCGTTGAGCCATGGACGGCCGATGCGCGACATCGGCCAGCGGCGGCCGGTGTCGGCGTCCGCGTCGGTAGACGCCCTAATCTTTACGGCACGGCGAGCGCGTTGGAAAATCGTTTCCATTACCGCCGTGGAGCGTGTGCAGGTGATGATCGAGCGCGTGGGAGCGAGCGTGCGGCGCGGTCCGTGCCGCAAACGTGATTAAATTCGCCCTTCATGCATGTGTACAGGTGAGTCCCGGGCGGCGTGCGTCGGTATCGCGCGCGCATCGGGGCCGTCAACTTCGCGCTATCCGATGAGTTCATCCGAGAAACCTCCCGCCACCGTCGAGCAGTTCCTGCAGCATCTGACGCAGGAGTACGACGGCCTCAGCAATCGCCTGAAGGTGATCGCGCGTCACGTGGAAACGCATCGGGACCAGCTTGGCCTGGAAGGCATCCAGTCGCTCGCGGAGGCGTGCGGGGTCCAGCCGTCGGCCGTCGTGCGGTTCGCGAAGCATTTCGGCTTTTCCGGCTTCTCCGAGATGCAGCGATTGTTCCGCGAGGGCCTGGCCCAGCAGATCGCGCCGGGCCGCGCGTACAACCTGCGATTGCGCGACGTGATCGAATCGGGCTCGTCGAGCCTGCAACCCGAGCAGATTGCCGACGAATTCATCAAGGGCAGCATTGCCGGGATGCAGCAGTTGCGGCAGACGCTCGACCCGCAGGCGCTCGCGCAGGCCGTCGACCTGCTCGCCGACACGCAGGCGATCTGGATCGCCGGCTCGCGCCGCGCGTTTCCGATCGCCGTCTATCTCGACTACGCGCTGCAGCACACCGACAAGCGCATCGGCCTGTTCAGCGCGCTCGGCAGCATGCATCTCGGGCAGATCCGGTCGGTGCGCGAAGGCGACGTGATGATCGTGATCTCGTTCATGCCGTATGCGGACGAGACGGTGCAGGTCGCGCAGCAGGCCGTGCAGCGCGGCGCGCGCCTGATCGCGATCACCGACAGCCGGATGAGCCCGCTGGCGCGGGAGGCCGAGGTGACGCTGATGGTGCAGGACAGCGCGACGTTCGGGTTCCGTGCGCTGACCGCGACGATGGGCCTCGCGCAGAGCCTGTTCGTGGCGCTCGCCTATCGGCTCGAGCTGTCGTACCTGCCGACCGCCGACGGCGGCCACGACACGAAGGCCGGCTGACGCCGGCCTTGCGCATGCGTGCCGCCCGCGGGCACATCCGGCGGGCGGCATGTGCATCGCGCTTACTTCGCGGTCGGCATCGCGAATTCCGCGCCCTTGCCGATGCTCGACGCCCAGCGCTGCATCACCGACTTCTGGCGCGTGTAGAAGCGCACGCCTTCCTCGCCGTATGCATGCATGTCGCCGAACAGGCTCTTCTTCCAGCCGCCGAAGCCGTGCCATGCCATCGGCACCGGGATCGGCACGTTGATGCCGACCATGCCGACCTGGATGCGCCGCGCGAATTCGCGCGCGATGCCGCCGTCGCTCGTGAAGCACGACACGCCGTTGCCGAACTCGTGCGCGTTGATCAGGTCGACCGCTTCGCCGAAGTCCTTCACGCGCACGCAGCCGAGCACGGGCCCGAAGATTTCTTCCTTGTAGATGCGCATGTCGGGCGTCACATGGTCGAACAGCGTGCCGCCGGTGAAGAAGCCCGCCTCGCGGCCCGGCACGCGCAGCCCGCGCCCGTCGACCACGAGTTGCGCGCCTTCGCTGACGCCTTGCTCGATATAGCCTTCGATACGCTTGAGCGCTTCGCCGGTGACGATCGGGCCCATCTCGACTTCCGGCGACATCCCGTCGCCGATCACCAGCTTGCGCGCGCGCTCGGCGACCGCCGGCACGATCTTGTCGGCCACGTCGCCGACCAGCACCGCGACGCTGATCGCCATGCAGCGTTCGCCCGCCGAGCCGTACGCGGCGCCGATCAGCGCGTCGACCGCCTGCTCGATGTTCGCGTCGGGCATCACGACGAGGTGGTTCTTCGCGCCGCCGAGCGCCTGCACGCGCTTGCCCGACTGCACCGCGCGCTGCTGCACGTAAGCCGCGATCGGCGTCGAGCCGACGAAGCTGACGGCCTGCACGTCCGGATGGTCGAGCAGCGCGTCGACCGCGCCCTTGTCACCCTGCACGACGTTGAACACGCCGGCGGGCAGGCCGGCCTGCGTGAGCAGGTCGGCCATGAACAGCGCCGCCGACGGGTCGCGTTCGCTCGGCTTCAGCACGAACGTGTTGCCCGTCGCGAGCGCAACCGGGAACATCCAGCACGGCACCATGCACGGGAAGTTGAACGGCGTGATCCCGGCGACGACGCCGAGCGGCTGGCGCATCGTCCAGTTGTCGATGCCGGTGCTGACCTGATCGGTGAAGTCGCCCTTCAGCAGTTGCGGCACGCCGCATGCGAATTCGATGATGTCGATGCCGCGCGCGACCTCGCCCTGCGCGTCGGAGAACACCTTGCCGTGCTCGGCCGTGATGATCGCCGCGAGCGCGTCGCGGTGTTCGTTCATCAGCTGCAGGAAGCGGTGCAGCACGCGTGCGCGGCGGATCGGCGGCGTGGCGGCCCAGACCGGGAATGCGGCGTGGGCGGATGCGACGGCCTGCTGCACCTCGTCGTCGCCGGCGAGCGCGACGCGGCGCACCGCGCGGCCGAGCGCCGGATTGAGGACGTCCTGGAAGCGGCCGCTGCGGCCGGCAACGGGCGCGCCGTCGACGTAGTGGCCGACGTCGGCGTCGGACGTGTAGGCGGGAACCGGGTTCATCGTGTCTCCTGAGATGGGGGTGGACGGAACCTAGTCTAGGCAAAGCGGCGGGGCGGGAGAAGGCCGCGCAGCTTGATTCACTGTTCAGAATTCTGAATAATCGGCGAATGAATCAGCAAAATGTCCAGGCGCTCTGGCCGCACATCCATTCGCTGACGGTGCTGGCGGCGGCAGGCAGTTTCACCGCCGCCGCGCAGCGGCTCGGCATCAGCAAGGCCGCGATGAGCCAGCGCATCGCCGATCTCGAGAAGGCGGCCGGCGTGCCGCTGGTGCGACGCACGACGCGCAGCGTGCGGCTCACCGACGCGGGGCAGACGCTGGTCGACAGCACCCGCGACGCGTTCGAATCGATCGGCCAGCACTTCGCGCGCGTGAAGGACCTGGCCGGCGAGCCGCGCGGGCTGCTGCGCTTGACGGCGCCCGTCGCGCTGGGGCGCCAGCAGGTCGTGCCGCACTTGCCCGATTTTCTGCGGCAGCATCCGGGCGTGCATATCGAACTCGACCTGTCCGACCGGCTGCATTCGCTGACGCAGGAGGGTTTCGACCTCGCGATCCGCCATACGACGACGGCGCCGCAAACCCACGTCGCGTGGAAGCTGTGCGACACGCGTTCGTTGCTGGTCGCGAGCCGGGACTACCTCGACGCGCGCGGCACGCCGCGCCACCCGAGCGAGCTCGTCGACCACAGCTGCCTGTGCTACCTGCGCGACAACGAACCGGCGGCGTGGAGCTTCGAGCCGGACGGCCGCCGGCGCCAGCGCGTGAGCGTGCCCGTGCGCGGCAGCTTCGCGGCGAACAACAGCGAGGCGATGCGCGAGGCCGCGCTCGGCGGGCTCGGCATCGCGCTGCTGCCGGATTTCAGCGCGCGGCGCGATCTCGACGCCGGCCGGCTCGTCGCGCTGCTCGACGGCTGGCGACCGTCGGGCGCGTTCGGCGAGCACATCTTCGCGATCCGGCCGTACAGCCCGGTCGTGCCGAGCGCGGTGCGCGCGCTCGTGAGGCACCTGCGCGAGCGGCTCGCGGGCGGTTTCACGGGCGCCTGACGGGCGAGGGCGGGCGCGCCGCGTCGCATGGCCGGGCTCCGGCCGCGCGGGCAGGGGTGGCCGCGCTGCGGTAAAATCGCCGCTTCCTCCCGCGCCCGTGTGGCGCGTCATTCGAAGGTCGACAGCCGATGCAGATTCACAAGGAAGTGGATGCGCGCGGGCTCAATTGCCCGTTGCCGATCCTGCGCGCCAAGAAAGCGCTCGCCGATATGGAGAGCGGGCAGATCCTCAAGGTGCTCGCGACCGATCCGGGCTCGCAGCGCGATTTCGCCGCGTTCGCGAAGCAGACGGGCAACGAGATCGTCGAAGTGACGACTCAGGACAAGACGTTCGTGTTCCTGATGCGCCGCCGCTGACGGCCCGCATCACGCGCCGCTTGCGGCAACCGCACGGGCAGCGCCCGTTGCGGTCCGGCCGCGCCTCTGACACCTCTGACAATTCTTAAACCTCGTCGCACGGCCGGCTGCGTATACTGACCCGGCCGGTCGTCCGTCTCGGATGGATGCGCCGGCCACGGTACGTCATACGAGGTTGGCACGGGGGCCATGCCTGACGCTACCGTCGTACAAACGGGGAGAGGACATGTCCTTCAGACCAGGGACCATTCGAAGTCCGTCCGCAGCGGAATGCATCGCGCCCGCACGCGCGGCGGGGTTGAGCCGGATCGAGCTCGACCCGCAACGGGATCGCCACGCGCGTGCCGCGCTGGAGGCATATGCCGATTCGGCGGCGGCCGAGATGCCGTGGCTGGCCGAATCGCTCGACGAACGGCTGCGCGGCGCCGCGCAGGACGACGGCGCGGGCCTCACGTATTGCGGCGCAACGATCGAGCGCGTGTTCGATCTCGCGCAGACGTGGGCGGCGAGCCAGCCCGACTATGCGGCGCCGGCGTGGGAGCGCGTGCGCGGCCAGCTGGAGCGGATGCTGGGGCGGCCGGAGGCGTTCCCGGTCGCGCGGCTGCGGCGACTGTCGACCGACGATCTGGCCGAGCCGAAGGCCGGCAAGGCGGGCTCCGACTAGGCGCGCAATCGCGCGACGGGAAGGATTATTCGAATAAAGGACCGTAGTCCGCGCAATTTCTTGGCGAATTTCATACTACTATGATGAAATCGCCGGTTCGTCCGTGCCCCGTTTTTGAGATATTTTCCCGGGGCGGCCGTGCCGCGCAGGTCGCGCGCTCGGCAAACGACGGCTCGCCGGCCGGTGTCGAAGGCCGCGCGCATGCTGCGCGGGGTGAGCGCGGGGAGCTGAACTGGACGAATCGTTTTCGATTTGCGGGGTGCTATGAGAATTGCTGTACTGGATGACGATCCGGCCCAGACGGATTTCGTCAGTCAAACGCTGACGGCCGCTGGCCACACATGCTATGCGTTCAAGGAAGGCAAGGCCCTGAAGAAGCGTCTGCAGCGCGAGACGTTCGATCTGCTCGTGCTCGACTGGAACGTGCCGGACATGTCCGGCGAGGAAGTGCTCAAGTGGGTGCGCGCGAACCAGACCGAGCACAGCCTGCCGATCATCTTCATGACGAGCCGCGACGACGAGGCGGGGATTACGCAGATCCTCAATGCCGGCGCCGACGATTACGTGGTCAAGCCCGTGTCGGGCCCGATCCTGCGCGCGCGCATCGGCTCGCTGCTGCGCCGCGCGTATCCGGTCAACGCTGAGGCGACCGTTCGCGAGTTCGACCAGTTCCGCTTCGACGTGAACCTGAAGCAGGCGTACGTCGGCGACAAGGCCGTGAGCCTCACGCAGAAGGAATTCGAACTCGCGCTGCTGCTGTTCCAGCACCTCGATCGACCGCTGTCGCGCGCGCATATTCTCGATCTCGTGTGGAAGCAGGCGACCGACATTCCGTCGCGCACGATGGACACGCACATATCGATGCTGCGCACGAAGCTCGGCCTGCGGCCGGAAAACGGCTATCGCCTCGCGCCGATCTACGGCTACGGCTACCGGCTCGAGCGGGTCGGCCAGGGAGAACCGGAGTGACCCAGCGAATCACGCAGCGCACGGCGCGCTTGCGCACGGCGGCACTGCATGCGGCGTGCGCGGTCGCGTTCGCGTTCGCGGCACAGCAGGCCGTCGCGCAGCCGCCTGCTGCCGTGGGCAAGACGGTCGTCTACCGCACGCAGGCCGGCGACACGCTGTACGACGTCGCCGCGCGCTACCTGCAGGGCTCGGACGACTGGCAACTGCTGCAGCAGATCAACGGCGTGCCCGCGCCGAAGCGCCTGCAGCCGGGCATCGCGCTGAAGTTGCCCGTCGCGCGTCTGCGCAAGGAAAAGCTGACCGCGCGCGTCGTCGCGGTGCAGGGCACGGCCGAGCGCGCGTCCGGCAACGCGTACGCGCCGCTCGCGAGCGATGCGACGCTCACCGAGGGCGACCGCGTGCGCACCGGCGCGAACGGCTTCCTGACGCTCGAACTGGCCGACGGCACGCACATGAGCCTGCCGCCCGACAGTCAGCTCGACCTGAAGACCTTGCGCCGCACCGTGCTGACCGGCGCGCTCGATCGCGTATTCGAACTCACGCGCGGCTCGGTCGACAGCGAGGTCACGCACCTGAAGAAACGCGACGACCGCTTCCAGATCCGCTCGCCGTCGGTCGTGGCCGGTGTGCGCGGCACGCGCTTCCGCGTGAACTACGACGCCGCCGGCAACGCGGCGACGCGCGTCGAGGTGCTCGACGGCACCGTCGGCGTCGCGGGCAAGCAGCAATCGGCCGATCCGACGCTCGTGCATGCGAACTTCGGCAGCGTCTCGACGTCGTCCGGCGCGGTCGGCGCACCGGTGCAACTGCTGCCGGCGCCCGCGCTCACGCATCCCGACAAGGTGCAGGACGAGCCCGACCTCACGTTCGACATCGCGCCGCTCGAGCATGCGCACGCCTATCACCTGCAACTCGCGCGCGACGCGGGCATGCTGGAGCTGTTCAGCGAAACGCGCACCGTCTCGTCGCGCGCGGTGTTCCGCGAGGTGCCGAACGGTACGTACTTCGTCCGGATTGCCGCGATCGACGACAACGGCCTCGAGGGCATGCCGCACATTTACGCGTTCGAGCGGCGCCTGATGGGGCTCGACGCGACCGCGTCGCCCGGCCCGAACGGCTATGAGTTCCGCTGGTCGCCGAATGGCGCGAGCAAGGATGCGCGTTATCGCTTCGTGTTGTCGCGCTCGAAGGACCTGAGCGCGCCGGTGGTCGACCAGATGGGCCTGCAGGCGCACCGGATCACGGTCGCGCACCTGCCGCCCGGCGACTACTACTGGGCGGTGACGGTCGAGGAGTTCGAAGGCGGCAAGTTCTATCAGAAGACGAGTCCGGTCAGCGCGTTCACGTTGTCGCGCTGACCCGCGGCGCATGAAAACCGACTCCGTTTCCCCGCGGCGGCGCCTCGGCCGCCGCTTCCTCATCGAGTGGATCGCGATCGGCTGCCTCGGGATCGCGGTGATCCTCGCATGCGCGTTCGGCCGGTTCTCGTCGAGCGTCGACGGGCTCATCTACGACCGGCTGCTGATGCTGCGCAGCCTGCCGTTGTCGCCCGATGTCGTCGTCGTCGACATCGACAACCAGAGCGTGTCCGCACTCGGCCGCTGGCCGTGGCCGCGCAGCGTGCACGCGCGGCTGCTCGACACGCTGGCGCGTGCGCAGCCGGCCGCGGTCGTCTACGACGTGCTGTTTACCGAGCCGTCGCCGGAGGATCGCGCGTTCGCGGACGCAATGACCCGTGTGCCGACCTTCCTGCCCGTCTTGCTGAGCCCCGAGCAGGCGGACGGCACGCGCACCGTCGATCCGCCGGTGGCGGAGCTCTCGGCACGCACGATGGGGCTCGGCCACATCAATCTCGAAGTCGATCCCGACGGCATCGTGCGCAGCGTCGCGCTGTTCGAAAGCGACGGACGCGTGCGCTGGCCGCAACTGATGGTGCCCGTCTATCGTGCGATCCAGGCCGGCCGGCTGCATCCGGTCGGCGGTGTGCCCGGGGCGAATGCGCACGACCTGTCGCGCGACGCGAACGGCGAGGGCCGCTACCTGATCCCGTTCAGCCGCAATACGCCCGCCTATCCGACGGTGTCGTTCGACGACGTGCTCGAAGGGCGCGTGAAACCCGACGCGCTGCGCGGCAAGATCGTCGTCGTCGGCGTGACCGCATCGGGCCTCTTCGACCGCTTCGCGACCCCGGTGTCGGGGGACTTCGGCCCGCTCGCCGGCGTGTACATTCATGCGAACGTCCTCGACATGCTGGCCACCGGCAGCGCGATCCTGCCCGCGCCTCGTGACTGGCTCTTCGCCGCATCGCTGCTGCCGCTCGCCGTGCTGCTGGGCGGTTTCCTGATGCTGTCACCGTGGCGCGCGCTGCTGCTGACGCTGAGCCTGGCCGCGCTGTCCGTCGTCGCGAGCCTGGCGCTGCTGTTCGAGGCGCGCGTGTGGCTGTCGCCCGCGCCGGCGATCTTCGGGCTGATCGCCGTGTACCCGATCTGGAACTGGCGGCGCCTGGAAATGACGATGTCGCACCTGCGCCGTGAGCTGCAGCGGCTGGCCGACGAGCCGCACCTGCTGCCCGAGGCACCGCGCACGCGCAGCGTCGGCGGCGACGTGCTCGAACGGCAGATAGCGCTGATGGCGCAGGCCGCGCAACGCGTGCAGGACATGAAGCGCTTCGTGTGGGACAGCCTCGACAGCATGCCGGAGCCGATCTTCGTCACCGACCTGGCCGGGACCGTGCTGATCGCGAACCATGCGGCGAAGCGCTACGGGGCGCGCCTCGCGCTGCCGCTGCCGGAAGGGCGGCCGCTGCGCGCCGCGCTCGGCGAGTTGACCTTCATGAAGACCGTCGACGGCAACGCCGAACACGACGTGACGATCCGCGAACACTGGCCGGCCGCGCTTGACCCGACGCTCGGGGCCGAAGACGAAGCGATGGCGCGCGGCATCGAGGTGCGCGATCGCGACGGGCTCGACCATCTGTTACGCTACGCCCCGTGTACGAATGCGCAGGGCCATGTGACGGGCTGGATCGCCGGCCTCGTCGACGTAACCGAGCTGCACGCGGCCGAGCGGCAGCGCGAGGAGGCGCTGCACCTGCTGTCGCACGACATGCGCTCGCCGCAGTCGTCGATCCTTGCGCTTGTCGAGATCGAGCGCGATCGCGTCGAAACCGACGCGATGCGCGGGCTGCTCGCGCGGATCGAGCGGTATGCGCACCGTGCGCTGTCGCTCGCCGACGAGTTCGTGCAGCTGGCGCGCGCGGAGTCGCAGGCGTACCAGCTCGAACCGACCAGCCTCGTCGACGTGCTGATCGACGCGAGCGACGAAGTGTGGCCGCAGGCGCAGGCGAAGCGCATCCGCATCGAGACCGACGTCGGCACCGACATGTGCTGGGCGCGTGCCGACCGCTCGCTGATCACGCGTGCGTTCGTCAACCTGCTGAACAATGCGGTCAAATACAGTCCGTCCGACACGGTGATCACGTGTACGCTGACGGTCGAGCATGCATCGAAGCGGATGTTCTGTACGATTCGCGATCAGGGGTACGGCATCTCGCCGGAAGATCAGCGGCATCTGTTCGAGCGTTTCAAGCGATTCCATGCGGGCGAGCGGCCCGAAATCTCGGGCTCGGGGCTCGGCATGGCATTCGTGAAGACGGTCGTCACGCGCCACGGCGGCAGCGTGACGGTCGACAGCGAAGTGGGTGTCGGCACCGCGGTGACGGTGTCGCTGCCCGCGATCGACGAGCCGTCCGCCTGACAGGGCCGGGCACGACGGCAGGCATTTGGGGGAAGTCATGAGAAAGGAATGGGCAGCGACCGCGCTCGCGGTGACGCTGTTGACGGGTTGCGCCGGCGTCACGACCGGCGTGAGCGCGCTCGGGCAGCCGAACGCGTTCGAGTCCGGTTCGCACGACTACGAGCTCGTTCGCACGGCCGCTCAGGCCGACGATGCCGAATACCGGCAGATCGAGACGCTCGTGCGCGACGAGCTCGCGCACCGCGGCTTCGATGCGCAGCCTGGCCAGGCCGCGCGCTACCGGCTGTCGATCGCGTACGCGACGCAGCCGGCGTCGGTCGCGGCGACGGCCGACCAGTGCGGCGCGGCGAGCAGCGCGTGCGTGACCGTCGACGGGCCGGCGCCGTTCGCGCTCCCGTTCGCGGGCAGCGTGTATCGCCACGTGCTGACGCTGCGTTTCGTCGACGCGAAGTCGGGTGCCGACGTCTATCGCGTGTCGGCGTCGATGCGCGACCGCGATGCGGGCACGCAGCAGGCCGCGCCGACGCTCGTGAAGAGCGCGCTCGCGAAGCTGCCGTTCGAGCAGGGCGACGGCTGGCTCGTGAAGACGAAAAAAGACGACGCGGGCGCGATGCCGGGCGTCGTCTCGGTGAAGTCGGCCGCCGCGCGCTGACGCGCCGGCCGTGAGGTGAGGGCGGGCCCGCAGCGCAGGCGAGGCCGGCCCGTGCCGCGCTCAGGCAGCCGGTTGCCCGTTGCCGCGCGTGCGCAGATACGCGTCGAACTCGGCGCCGACTTCCGGGTGGCGCAGCGCGAACTCGACCGTCGCCTTCAGGTAGCCGAGCTTGCTGCCGCAGTCGTAGCGCGTGCCCTGGTACTTGTAGGCCAGCACCTGTTCGTCGGCGAGCAGCGCCTGGATCGCGTCGGTGAGCTGCAGCTCGCCACCCGCGCCCGGCTTCAGCGCGCGCAGATGTTCGAAGATCCGCGGCTTCAGGATGTAGCGGCCGACCACGCCGAGGTTCGACGGCGCGACTTCCGGCGCCGGCTTCTCGACGATCGCCGACATCTTGACGATCGATTCTTCCCACTCCTTGCCGTCGACGATGCCGTACGACTTCGTCTCCGACGGCGGGATCTCCTCCACGCCGATCACCGAGCTGTGATAGTGGTCGAACACGTCGACCATCTGCTTCATCACGGGCGGGTTGCCGTCGAGCAGGTCGTCGGCGAGGATCACCGCGAACGGGTTGTCGGCGACGAGCTTCTCCGCGCACAGCACCGCATGGCCAAGGCCGAGCGCTTCCGGCTGGCGCACGTAGAAGCAGTCGACATGGCTCGGCTTGATGCTGCGCACGAGCTCGAGCAGTTTCTCCTTGCCGCGCGCCTCGAGTTCGGCCTCGACTTCGTACGACTTGTCGAAGTGGTCCTCGATCGCGCGCTTGCTGCGCCCGGTCACGAAGATCATTTCCGTGATGCCCGCGGCGATCGCTTCCTCGACGGCGTACTGGATCAGCGGCTTGTCGACGACGGGCAGCATTTCCTTCGGGCTCGCCTTCGTGGCCGGGAGGAACCGCGTGCCGAGACCGGCAACGGGGAATACCGCCTTGGTGACTTTCAACATGATCGAACCTTTATTCCTGTAATCGACTTGTCAGACAGTCTTATGTTCACGTTCCGATTATAGTGAACGCAAACGACCTTACCGTTTGTTACGCAGGCAACCGATCGAGCTGAGCGCGCAGTTTTTCCAGCGTGCTCTGGAATTCGGCGACACGCTTCTGCTCCTGTTCGACCACGGCCGGCGGCGCTTTCGCGACGAACGCCTCGTTGCCGAGCTTCGCGTTGCACTTCGCGATTTCGCCCGTCAGGCGCGCGATTTCCTTCGACAGGCGCTCGCGTTCGGCCGCGACGTCGATTTCCACTTTCAGTACCAGCTTGTTCGGGCCCACGATCGCGATCGGCGCGCCGTGCGCGGCCTGGTCGAGCGTCGCTTCGTCGGCCAGGATCTGCACTTCCGACAGGCGGGCGAGGGCCTGGACGTACGGCGCGAACGAGCGCAGGCGCTCGGCGTCGCCGGCCGCGAGCAGCGGCACCTTGGTCGCCGGCGACAGGTTCATCTCGCCGCGCAGGTTGCGGCACGCGTCGACGATCGCCTTCAGGTCTGCCGCCCATTGCTCCGACGCCTCGTCGATCTTCTGCAGGTTCGCGACCGGATACGCCTGCGTCATCAGCGACGCTTCGCCTTCGGCCTTGCCTTGCGGATAACGGCCGGCGAGCGGCGCGACCTTCTGCCAGAGCGCTTCGGTGATGAACGGGATGATCGGGTGCGCGAGGCGCAGCACCGTTTCCAGCACGCGCAGCAGCGTGCGGCGCGTCGCGCGCTGCTGTTCCGGCGTGCCGTTCTGGATCTGCACCTTCGCGAGTTCGAGGTACCAGTCGCAGTACTCGTCCCACACGAACTTGTAGATGCTGGTGGCGATGTTGTCGAAGCGGTAATCGGCGAAGCCCTTCGCGATGTCGGCCTCGGTGCGCTGCAGGAGCGACACGATCCAGCGGTCGGCCGCCGAGAAGTCGAGGTAGCCGCCGGGGCCGCAGTCGCCCGCGCCGCACACTTCCGGCTTGTCGGCGCCGCAGTCGTGGCCTTCGCAGTTCATCAGCACGAAGCGCGTCGCGTTCCACAGCTTGTTGCAGAAGTTGCGATAGCCTTCGCAGCGCGCGAGGTCGAAGTTCACGTTGCGGCCGAGCGTCGCCATCGACGCCATCGTGAAGCGCAGCGCGTCGGTGCCGAACGCGGCGATGCCGTCCGGGAATTCCTTGCGCGTCTTCTTCTCGATGGTGGCGGCCTGCTTCGGGTTCATCAGGCCCGTCGTGCGCTTCGCGACCAGCGTTTCGAGGTCGATGCCGTCGACGATGTCGATCGGGTCGAGCGTGTTGCCCTTGCTCTTCGACATCTTCTGGCCTTCCGCGTCGCGCACGAGGCCGTGCACGTAGACGGTGTGGAACGGCACCTTGCCGGTGAAGTGCGTCGTCATCATCACCATCCGGGCGACCCAGAAGAAGATGATGTCGAAGCCGGTGACGAGCACCGACGACGGCAGGAAGTGCTGCAGTTCAGGCGTGTCGTTCGGCCAGCCGAGCGACGAGAACGGCACGAGCGCCGACGAGAACCACGTGTCGAGCACGTCCTCGTCGCGCTTCAGCGCGCCGGCATAGCCCTTCGCGGCGGCCTGCGCGCGCGCTTCTTCCTCGTTGCGCGCGACGAACACCTCGCCGTTTTCGCCATACCATGCGGGAATCTGGTGCCCCCACCACAGCTGGCGCGAGATGCACCAGTCCTGGATGTTCTCGAGCCATTGATAGTAGGTGGTCGTCCAGTTTTCCGGCACGAACTTGATCTGGCCGTTGCGCACGACGTCAAGCGACGTTTCGGTGATCGACTTGCCCGGGTTGAACGTGCCTTCCGGTGCCGGCTTCGTCATCGCGACGAACCACTGGTCGGTCAGCATCGGCTCGATCACGACGCCGGTGCGGTCGCCGCGCGGCACCATCAGCTTGTGCGGCTTGACGGAGTCGAGGAAACCCTCCGCATCGAGGTCGGCAACGATCGCCTTGCGGGCGTCGAAGCGGTCGAGGCCGCGATACTGCTCGGGGCCGTTGTCGTTGATCTTTGCGTCGAGCGTCAGGATCTCGATCGGCGCGAGGTTGTGGCGCAGGCCGACCTGGTAGTCGTTGAAGTCGTGCGCGGGCGTGACCTTCACGACGCCCGTGCCGAACTCGCGGTCGACGTAGTCGTCGGCGATCACCGGAATCTCGCGGCCCGTCAGCGGCAGCGTGACGAGCTTGCCGATCAGGTGGGCGTAGCGCTCGTCTTCCGGGTGGACCATCAGCGCGACGTCGCCGAGCATCGTTTCCGGGCGCGTGGTCGCGACGGTCAGCGACCCCGAACCGTCGACGAGCGGATAGCGGATGTGCCACAGGTGGCCGTTTTCCTCTTCGCTCGCGACCTCGAGATCCGACACCGCGGTGAGCAGCACCGGATCCCAGTTCACGAGGCGCTTGCCGCGGTAGATCAGGCCCTGTTCGTAGAGCGTGACGAACACGTCGCGCACGGCGGCCGACATCTTGTCGTCCATCGTGAAATATTCGCGCGACCAGTCGGTCGACGCGCCGAGACGGCGCACCTGGCCGGTGATCGTCGAACCGGACTGCTGCTTCCACTCCCACACGCGCTCGACGAACTTCTCGCGGCCGAGGTCATGGCGCGATACGCCCTGTGCGTCGAGCTGGCGCTCGACGACGATCTGGGTCGCGATCCCCGCGTGGTCGGTGCCGGGCACCCACAGCGTGTTCTCGCCGAGCATCCGGTGGTAACGGGCGAGGCCGTCCATGATCGTCTGGTTGAACGCGTGGCCCATGTGCAACGTGCCGGTGACGTTCGGCGGCGGCAGCTGGATCGCGAAATCGGGGCGTGCCGGATCGAATGCCGGTGCGGCATAGCCGCGTTTTTCCCACTCCGGCCCCCATTGGGACTCGATGGTGTGGGGCTCGAAACTCTTCGCAAGCGTGCTGTCGCTCATGGTTGGAAATCTGCCGAAAAATGCGTGAATTGGATGCCGAATCTGACAATTATAAATGGATGCACATCGGCCAGCCATCGCTTGCCCGGGCGGGCAGGTCGCGGGGGCGCCGCAACGCGGGCGACGGCAGGCGTCGGAACGGATCGGAAACGGCATCGCGCGGCCGACTTATAATGGCGGGTCCGCATTTTTCTCGCACGTCCGCTGCCGCTCCATGCCCGATCTGCTCGCCAATCTGAACCCTGAACAATACGCCGCCGTCACGCTGCCGAACGAACCGGCGCTGATCCTCGCGGGGGCGGGCAGCGGCAAGACCCGCGTGCTGATCACGCGCATCGCGTGGCTGATCCAGCAGGGCTACGCGTCGCCGGCCACCGTGCTTGCCGTCACCTTCACGAACAAGGCGGCGCGCGAAATGATGGCGCGGCTGTCGGCGATGATGCCGATCGACACGCGCGGCATGTGGATCGGCACGTTCCACGGGCTGTGCAACCGGATGCTGCGCACGCACTGGCGCGACGCCGGCCTGCCGCAGACCTTCCAGATCCTCGACACGGCCGACCAGTTGTCGGCGATCAAGCGGCTGATGAAGGCGGCGAATGTCGACGACGAAAAATATCCGCCGAAGAACGTCCAGTACTTCATCAACAACGCGAAGGAGCAGGGGCTGCGTCCCGACAAGGTCGACGCGTCCGACAACTTCAACCGCAAGTTCGTCGAGCTCTACCAGGCGTACGACCAGCAGTGCCAGCGCGAGGGTGTCGTCGACTTCCCCGAGCTGCTGCTGCGCTGCTACGAGCTGCTCGCGTACAACGCGCCGCTGCGCGCGCACTACCAGGCGCGCTTCAAGCACATTCTCGTCGACGAGTTCCAGGACACCAACAAGCTGCAGTACGCGTGGCTCAAGATGCTCGCGGGCGGCGAGAACGCGATCTTCGCGGTGGGCGACGACGACCAGTCGATCTATGCGTTCCGCGGTGCGAACGTCGGCAACATGCGCGACTTCGAAGACGAATTCCGCGTGCGCAACCTGATCAAGCTCGAGCAGAACTACCGGTCGCACGGCAACATCCTCGACGCGGCGAACCAGCTGATCTCGAACAACTCGCATCGCCTCGGCAAGAACCTGCGAACCGACGCCGGCCACGGCGAGCCCGTGCGCGTGTACGAGGCGAGCACCGATGCGCAGGAAGCCGGCTGGATCGTCGAGGAGATCCGCTCGCTGATCAACACCGGGATGTCGCGCAGCGAGGTTGCCGTGCTGTATCGCAGCAACGCGCAGTCGCGTGCGATCGAGCACACGCTGATGACGTCGGGCATCCCGTATCGCGTGTATGGCGGTCTGCGCTTCTTCGAGCGCCAGGAAGTGAAGCACGCGCTCGCGTACCTGCGCCTGATCGACAACCCGAACGACGACACCGCGTTCGTGCGCGTCGTGAATTTCCCGACGCGCGGGATCGGCGCGCGCTCGATCGAGCAGCTCGCGGACGCCGCGCGCCTGTACGACTGCTCGATGGCCGCGGCGATTCCGTACGTCACCGGCAAGGCCGGCACGAGCCTCGGCGCGTTCGCGAACCTCGTCGCGAAGATGCGCGCGGAGACGCAGCAGATGAGCCTGCCGGAGACGGTCGAATACGTCGTGCGCGCGAGTGGCCTCGCCGATTTCTACCAGGGCGAGCGCGAAGGCCAGGACCGCCTCGAGAACTTGCAGGAACTCGTGAATGCGGCCACCGCGTTCGTCAGCGAGGAAGGTTACGGGCTCGATGCGCCGGCCCGCTCGATTCCGCTGCGCGCGGGCGCGATTGCGGCGCCGGAGCTCGGCGTGGACGCGGACGATCCGACGGTCGACGTGCTCGATCCGGCGCCGCTCGGCGACCCCGCGCAGAATCCCGACACGATGACGCCGCTCGCGGGCTTCCTGTCGCACGCGTCGCTGGAAGCCGGCGACAACCAGGCGCAGGCCGGCCAGGACGCGGTGCAACTGATGACGGTGCACGCGGCGAAGGGTCTCGAATTCTCGGCCGTGTTCATCACCGGCCTCGAGGAAGGGCTGTTCCCGCACGAGAACAGCGTGCTCGAATCGGACGGCCTCGAGGAAGAGCGGCGGCTGATGTACGTCGCGATCACGCGCGCGAAGGAGCGGCTCTACCTGTCGTTCGCGCAAAGCCGGATGCTGCACGGCCAGACGCGCTACAACGTGCGCTCGCGCTTTTTCGACGAATTGCCGGAGCACGTGCTGAAGTGGCTCACGCCGAAGGTCGAGGCGGGCTCGCGCTGGGGCGGCCGCTCGGACAACGCTGGCTGGGGGCGCGACTGGTTCGCGCGGCCGGGCGGCGGCAGTCGCGAACAGGTCGTCGACGCGGCGGTCTCCGCGCCGCTGCCGGCGTTCGCGGACAAGCAGCGCGCGGCCGACACCGGCTTCCGCATCGGCCAGCAGGTATTCCATACCAAGTTCGGCGAGGGGACGGTCACCGCGCTCGAAGGCAACGGCGCCGATGCGAAGGCGCAAGTGAAGTTCAAACGGCACGGCGAGAAGTGGCTCGCGCTGGCGGTCGCGAAACTGCAGGCGGTGGAATGATGGGCATCGACATGGCTGAAACGGTTTCGACGCGCCCGCTCGGCATTCTGGCCGCGCTGCCCGAGGAACTCGGCGACCTGATCGCCGCGATGCGTGCCGAAGGCGCGATGAAGACCATCACGCTCGGCCGCCGCGATTATCACGTCGGCACCGTGCACGGGGCGGCCTGCGTCGTCACGCTCGCGCGGGTCGGCAAGGTGGCGGCCGCCGCGACGGTCAGCGCGCTGATTCACGTGTTCGGCGTGTCCGGCATCGTCTTCACCGGCGTCGCCGGCGGCGTGTCGCGCACGGTGCGCGTCGGCGACGTCGTCGTCGCCGATCTGCTGCTGCAGCACGATCTCGATGCGTCGCCGCTGTTTCCGCGCTACGAGGTGCCGCTGCTCGGCATCACGCGGTTCGCGACCGATGCGGCGCTGACGGCTCGTCTGAAGGCCGCATGCACGCTGTTCGTCGCCGAGGAGGGCGCGCGGTTCGCCGAGCGTTTCGGGCTGGCGGGTGCGACGTTGCACGGCGGGCTGATCATCAGCGGCGACCGCTTCGTGTCGAGCGAGCGGGAAGTCGTCGCGCTGCGCGACGCGCTGCCGGACGCGCTCGCGGTCGAGATGGAAGGCGCGGCGATCGCGCAGGTCTGCGCCGAGCACGACGTGCCGTTCGCCATCGTGCGCACGATCTCCGATACGGCCGACGATCATGCGACGCAGTCGTTCTCGCACTTCCTGTCGGCGATCGCGAGCAACTATTCGTCCGGCATCCTCAAGCGTTTCCTGACGCTGCATGCGACGACGGCGGCCTGAAGCCGCCGTCGTACTTTCCCTTCGAACCGGTCGACCGGCCGCGGCACACATGCCGCCGCCGGTTCGTCACGCCTTCTTGCGCCGGCTGCTTTCGAGGTTCGGCAGGAACACCGTCAGCACGCCGATCAGCGGCAGGAACGAGCACACCTTGTAGACGAACGTGATGCTCGTCGCATCCGCGAGCTGGCCGAGCACGGCGGCACCCACGCCGCCCAGCCCGAACGCGAAGCCGAAGAACAGGCCCGCGACCATTCCGACCTTGCCGGGCATCAGCTCCGTCGCGTAGACGAGTATCGCGGCGAACGCCGACGCCAGCACGACGCCGATGATCACGCTCAGCACGCTCGTCCAGAACAGGTTCGCGTACGGCAGCAGCAGCGTGAACGGCGCGACACCGAGGATCGACACCCAGATCACGTACTTGCGGCCGATCCGGTCGCCGACCGGCCCGCCGATCAGCGTGCCGGCCGCGACTGCCGCGAGAAACACGAACAGGTGAATCTGCGCGGCCTGCACCGACAGGTGGAACTTGTCGATCAGGTAGAACGTGAAATAGCTGTTGATGCTCGCGAGGTAGAAGTATTTCGAGAAGACCAGCAGCACCAGCACGCCGATCGCGGCGAGCACGCGGCCCTGCGACAACGTCGGATGGCCGGCCGCCGCGGCCTTTTTCTTCATCGACGGATGCTTCTTGTACCAATGGCCGATCTGCGTGAGGACGACCATCGCGACGAGCGCGGCCGCCGAGAACCACGCGATGCTGTGCTGGCCGTGCGGAATGATCACCAGCGCGGCGAGCAGCGGCCCGAGTGCCGAGCCGGCGTTGCCGCCGACCTGGAACAGCGACTGCGCGAGCCCGTGCTGGCCGCCCGATGCCATCCGCGCGACGCGCGACGATTCCGGATGGAACACCGACGAGCCGCAGCCGACCAGCGCCGCGGCCGCCAGCAGCGTCGGGAAGTTCTGCGCGGCCGACATCAGCAGCAGCCCCGCGAGGGTGAAGCCCATCCCGACCGGCAGCGAATACGGCTTCGGCCGCTTGTCCGTGTACAGGCCGACGAGCGGCTGCAGCAGCGACGCGGTGATCTGGTAGGTCAGCGTGATCAGGCCGATCTGCGCGAACGACAGCGCGAACTGGCTCTTGAGCATTGGATAGATCGCGAGGATCAACGACTGGATCATGTCGTTGAGCATGTGCGAGAAGCTGATCGCGCCGAGCACGGGGTAGACGGTACGCGGAGCGGGTGGGGCAGACGGCTGGGCTGCGGCTGTCGCGCCGGCGCCCGTATCGAGGCTGGTTTCCATGTGAGCTGAGCGAGTTGAGGTGGCGGGACGCGCTCTGATGGGGATCGGCGCGTTCGAATCGTTGTTGCGTCAAAGAAGTCTAATGTGGCGTATCGAGAATGTCAGGCCAACTTTTGTCGCGATTCGGACATTGTTGTGACGATTCGCCCATGACGCCGCTTTTTGGCCAGGTATAACGCAGCGGCGCGTCTGCCTTTCGTGGCGGTCGCGCGGGACGGATCGGTGTTTGCCCGGACTCAAGGCGCGCCGATGGCGGCCGTAGAAGGACCAATGACATCACAGTGCGGCACCGGCCACGAGCCGGGCGAGCGCAGGGCGCGCGGCATGGCGGGCCAGCGCGGGAATGCCGGCCGCCGGAACCGACCTTTCCGGCGGCATGATCAATACGGGGATATATCGATGAAAGCAGCTTCATTGCATCCGCGGCCGGTTGCGGCCGCCGCCGCATCCGACGCAGCCGCCCGGCCCGCCGCACGGCGTGCGCGCGCAGCCCGGCGCGAATCCCGGCCGTGGACGGTCAAGGCGACGTTGCGCGCCGCGTTCGCGGTCCTGCTGGCCGGCACGCTCGCGATCGGCGTGTTTTCGCTGTGGCAGATCAGCCGGCTGAACGCGTCGATTGCGTCGGTCTACGAGCAGGGGCACGTCGCGAGCCGGGCGGCGGAGGAGGTGCGCGCCGAGGTGCTGCGCGCGAGCCGCGCGCAGAAGATGCTGCTGACCGCCACCACCGCGAAGGAGCGCGACGACCTGGGCGCCGAGGTCGGCGCGGGGCTCGCGTCGATCGGCCAGGCACTCGCGACGCTGCAGCGCTACGCGGATCCGGCCGATGCGGACGATTCCGCGCGACTGCGCGCATTCTCGATGGCGGTCGGCACGTGGAGCGGCCATCTGCGCGATTTCGTCGCGCTCGTGCAGGCGCAGCCGCTCGACCTGTCGCAGATGAACTGGCAGGTCGGCACGCAGGACGTGTCGCTGCTGGTCGAGACCGGCAAGCTCGAGAAGCTCGTCGCGATGCTCGTGAAGACGCGCGGCGCGAAGTCGAAGGCGACGCTCGATGCGTCCGCAACGATCTTCTCGTCGTCGTTCGCGATGATCGCGGCGATGACGGCTGCGCTGATCGTGCTGGCGATCGCGATTGCCGAAGGGGTCGTGCGCCGCCTCGCGTCGCAGCTCGGCGGCGAGCCCGCGGAGGCGAAGGCGATCGCCGCCGACATCGCGCGCGGCGACCTCGCACGGCCCATATCGCTCGGCCGGCACGACCGCGACAGCATGGTGCGTGCGCTGTCCGACATGCAGACCGGGCTCGCGGCGACCGTCGGCGAGATCGCCGTCAGCGCCGAGGCGATCGCGGCCGCGTCCGGCGAGATCTCGACCGGCAACCTCGACCTGTCGCGCCGCACCGAGCAGCAGGCCGTCGCGCTCGAGCGCACCGCGGCCAGCATGGAGGAACTCACGTCGACGGTGCGGCAGAACGCCGAGAACGCGCGGCAGGCGAGCGCGCTCGCGGCCAATGCGTCGGCCGTCGCGGAGGCGGGCGGCGAAGTCGTCGGACGCGTGGTCGCGACGATGAGCGAGATCGACGACAGCGCGAAGAACATTCGCGACATCATCGGCACGATCGAGGGGATCGCGTTCCAGACCAACATTCTCGCGTTGAACGCCGCGGTCGAGGCGGCGCGCGCGGGTGAGCAGGGACGCGGTTTTTCGGTGGTCGCGGGCGAGGTGCGGCAGCTCGCGCAGCGCGCGGCGACCGCGGCGAAGGAGATCCGTGGGCTGATCGGCGCGTCGGTCGAGCGCGTCGCGAACGGCGCGGCGCTCGCGCACGATGCGGGCCGCACGATGAACGACGTGGTGCGGGCGGTCAAGCGCGTGACCGACATCATCGGCGAGATCTCCGCGGCGTCGGACGAGCAGAGCGCGGGGATCGACGAGATCGGCCGCGCCGTCACGCAGATGGATGCCGGCACGCAGCAGAACGCGGCGCTCGTCGAACAGGCAGCCGCCGCAGCGAACGCGCTGGACGAGCAGGCGCAGGCGCTCAAGTCGCTGGTCGGACGCTTTCGCATCGCGGCCTGAACGTCGCATCGTTCCGCTCCGTCGCGGGCCGGCCGCCCGCGACGCGCAGGCTGGCGCGCTGCTGTCGATCGGTGACAAACCCGGCAGTCGGCCCGCGCGCAATCCCTTACAATGCGCCTCCACATAGCGGGGGGCCAGAACCCGCGGCGCGTGCGCACCGTCTCCGGTGCGACCGCACGCCGAGCGGGTCACAACAATGACGATGACGATTTACCTGACGGGATACCTGTGGATGCTCGCGTCCGCGGCGATCGGCATGCGCACGCGCGTGGCCGCGTGGCGATGGCTCGCGGCGGGCATCGCGCCGGCCGCCGCGTTCGCCGTGCTGCGGGGCCGGACGGGCACCGACACGGCGATCTATCTCGACATCATTACCGGCATCTGGAGCGGCAACCTGAAGGTCGTGCCGCGCACGCTCGAACCGGGTTTCGTCTGGCTCGTGCGCGCGCTCGCGTGGCTCGGGCACGATCCGCACATCGCGATGGCGATCCTGTCGCTGCTGGTCGTCGTCGCGTGCGTCGCCGCGTTCGGCCGGAGCGCCGAGGACGCATGCGTGTTCGCCACGCTGATCTTTCCGCTGTTCTTCTACGACATGGCGATGAGCGGCGTGCGCTACGGCGTCGCGTTCTGTGTCGCGAAGCTCGCATCGGACGCATGGGCGCGCAGGCGGCACGGCGCGTCGTTCGCGTTCGCGGCCGCGGCGGCCGCCATGCACGTGTCGGCGGCGCTGCTTGTCGTGCTGCTGCAGGTCGGGCGGTTGCGCATGCTGCGCTATGCGGGGCTGGCGGTCGCGATCGGCGGCGTGCTGTTCGCGATGCATCACGACGCGCTGCTTGCGAAGGTCGGCCTGTATGCGGCGTTCACGCCGCCCGCGCAGATGTCGGGCGGCGCGCCGCTCGTGCTTGCGTTGCTGACGCTCGCTGCCGGCTGGGTGCTGCTGGCGCGCATGCCGCGCACGCTCGTGTTTTTGTTCGTCTGCGAGATCGCGAGCTTCGCGCTCGCGCGGATCAGCTATGCGGGGCTGCGTTTCCAGTGGCTCGTGCTGTTCGCGATGGGCTGTCAGTTCGTGCCGCTGCAGCACGTGCCGGGGATCCGGCGCCGGCACGTGATCGTCGCGCTGGTCGTGATCGGCGCCGTGGGCTTCGCGATGCGACTGCGCAACATGCTCGGCGAATACGGGCTCGGCCCGTCGCCGTTCCTGCCTTACCGGTTCTTCTGGGAATGACGCGGTCGGGCGGGGCGCCGCCCGGTCAGCGTTTCATCACGACTTTTTCTGCTTGTCCGGATCGATGATGACCGTGCAGGTCGTGCCCGCCGACAGCACCACGTCGGCCGGCACTTCGTCGATGCGGATGCGCACCGGCACGCGCTGCGCGAGGCGCACCCAGTTGAAGGTCGGGTTCACGTCCGCGACGAGGTCGCGGCTTTGCGGGTTGTCGCGATCGTAGATGCCGCGCGAGATGCTCTCGACGTGGCCCTTCATCACGCCGCCGCTCATCAGCCGCATCTCGGCCGGTGCGCCGACCTTCACGCGCGGCAGCTTGGTTTCCTCGAAGTAGCCGTAGACCCAGAACGAATGGCTGTCGACGATCGCGAGCTTCGCCTGGCCGGCCACCGCGTAGTTGCCTTTGAACGTCTGCAGGTTCGTGATGTAGCCGTCGACCGGCGCGACCACGCGCGTGCGTTCGAGATTGAGCTTCGCGGCGTCGAGCGCGGCGATCGCCTGCTGGTACTGCGCGTCGGCGCTCGATGCGCTGTGCGCGGCGTTCTCGCGGTTTTCCTTCGACACGACGAGCGCGTCGAGGTCGGCACGGCGGGCCGCGTCGTCGCGACGCATCTGCAGTTCCGCGCGGCGGGCGGCGACGGCCGCCTGCGCCTGCTCGACCGCGATCTGGTAGTGCGACGGGTCGATCTGCATGATCAGGTCGCCCTTTTTCACGAGCTGGTTGTCATGCACGAGCAGTTCGACGATCGCGCCCGACACGTCCGGCGCGACGTTGACGATCTCGGCACGGACGCGCCCGTCGCGCGTCCAGGGATCGTCCATGTAGTGCACCCACAGCGAGCGCCCGATCAGGATCGCGACGAGAAGGATGACGGCGGTCGCGACGAAGCCGAAGAGTTTTCTGAGAATCATGATGGTTCGGAATCAACGGTAAGCGGCAAGACTCAGTCCGCCGCAAATGCAGACGAGAAGGCACGCGCGGAACAGCGACGGGTGCCAGACGAGACGGTAGAGGCCCGTGTAGGCGAGCAGGCGATCGACGGCCCAGGTCGCCAGCGCGCCCAGGACGAACATCAGGACCACCGTGGGCATGTAGGCATCGAGAATGGCGATTTCACGCGGCATCATGACGAGGCTCCTTGTTGGGGACGCACGGGGCGGTTGCGGTTGAGCGGCTCGAGCGGCGATTCCGGATCGAGCAGCGCCGTGCGTACGAAATGCAGATGACTCAGGATGCGTTGCAGCCGATGGCGCTCCTCGCGCGACGGCGTGACCGCATCGAGCGTCTGCCGGGTCGCGTCGATCGCGGCGTTGACCGCGTCGAGCGTCGCGTCGAAGCGCGCCGCGTCCGGCTGGCGGAACAGCGCGGACAGCGCGGTGCGCATCGTCTCGATCGCGCGTCGCCACGGCGTCGTCGGCGCATAGCGCGGGTCGGACGGCAGCGTCGCCAGCTCGGTGCGCAGATCGAGCGCCGCGTTGCCCGTCTCCAGCACCGCGAACATCCAGCGCAGCGCGTCGCGCTGCACATCGGGCTGGTCGGCCGACAGCGTGTGCGCCTGGTACATCAGGTCGCGCGCGCCGCTCTCGAAGCGCGTGCGCAGTCCGGCCAGCCGTGCGTGGCACGCGGCGACCACCTGATGGCGCAGGTCGGCGAACAGCCGCTTCTTGAGCCACGGCGCGGTCGGCGGAAACAGCACCGCGAACGCGATCGCCGAGACGAGCATCGACAGCACCAGCGCGAGCGCATCGTTCATGAAGCTCATCGGGTCGTAGTGCGTGATGTTGTCGGGGCCGGCGAGGAAGCTGAAGAAGATCAGGTAGCCCATGCCGTAGCCCGCGAGCTTCGGCTTCATCGTCATGAAGATGCCGATCGCGAGCAGCGGCGCGAGGGCCGCGCACAGCAGCGGGAAGCCGTCGATGTGCGGGTAGATGCCGAACGTCAGCAGGAAGCCCGTGCAGACGGCCAGCGCGGTCCCCATGCCCATCTGCGCGGACATCGCGGTCGGCCGCGGTGTCGACGACGCGAGCGCGCAGGTGGCCGCGGCCGTCAGCGTCATCGTGACGCCGCTCGGCCACGCGGTCTCGATCCAGAACCAGCCGAGCACGAGGATCACGGTCGCGGTGCGAATCGCCGCGATCACCATCGCCGTCACGTTGGTGCGCGGCTCGTAGCGCTCGATCCAGCGTTCGCGCTCGTGCGTCGCGGTCGACAGCGACGCATAGGTCGCCGCGTATTCGTGCAGGTCCGTGATGAAGCGGTACAGCAGCTCGGTGGCCGTGTCGAAGTCGAGCAGCGGAAAATCCGGCTGCGTCTCGAGCGCGGCGCGCGTCGCGCGGATGCGGCGCGGCAGCGCGTCGCGCCACGCGAGCAGCTGTTCGGCCGCGAGCGCGGCGTCGGCCGACGAGCGCACCGGTTCGCCATTGCGCGTCAGAAGCGGCGCGATCTCGCGAAAGTACGGCTCGATCGCATCGATCGCGGCCTGCGCGCCGGCTGCGCGCAGCCGGTTCATCAACTGATGCAGCGCGTGAAAGCGGCTCGATACGCTCATGAACTCGCTGTTCAGACGCGCGAGGCGGCCGCTGCGCATCCGCGTGTCCGGATCCTCGAACACGGCCATGCTGCGCGCCGCTTCGAAGCCGACCACGTCCGCGACGAAGCGCGTATGGATGGTTTCGATGTGCGCGCGGTCGAGCTGGCCCGACAGCGCCGCCGCGACGTAGTCGACGAAGCTGCTGAAGCGCTTGCGCACCGTCGTGCGCATCTGCTCGCCGGTGTACTGCGGAAACACCAGCGCGCTGACGACGCCTGCCGACACGATCCCGACCATGATCTCGGCGACCCGCGTCATCGCGCTCATGAACGCGCCGTCCGGGTGTTGCGATGCCGGCAGGCCGATCAGCGCGGTCGTGTAACCGGCGAGCAGGAAGCCGTAGCTGCGGAAGTTGCGGTTGCGCGCGGCGCCGGCCGTGCACAGCGCGACCCACAGCGCGACGGCCAGCAGGAACAGCTGCGGCTGCTGCGGGAACAGCCCGACGAACGTGAGCGTCGCGATCAGCCCGAAGATCGTGCCGGCGACCCGGTAGAAGCTCTTCGCGAGCACCGCGCCGCTTTGCGGCTGCATCACGATGAACACCGTGGTCATCGCCGTCTTCGGCGCCGGCAGGTCGAGCCGCATCGACACGCCGGTCGCGATGAACGCGGCAAGCAGTGCCTTGAACAGATAGAGCCACGCGGCGCCGTCGCTGCGGGCCCAGTCGCCGAACGCGGCGGACCAGGCCGCGAGCGGGCCGGCGGCATGTGTGGAAGCGGGGGAGGAGGCGGACATGACGGTCGCTCCGCGTTACCGTGCGGCCGGCGTGGCGGTCGCGCCGGCGGTTGCGACCCGCGCGGGCCGGGCGGCGGCCGCGACGGGCTTCGCACCCGATGCGGCGGCCGGCGCGGCGGCGCTCGCGGCGGATTCGTCGTGCGGCGGATGGCCGGCCTGAACGTCCGTTTCCGGCTCGACGCCGCCGCCGAGCGCGGCCATCAGCTGCGCGTGCGCGGCGAGGCGCTCCGCATCGATGCGGGCCGCCGTCTCCTGCGCGCGCAGCAGCTGCTGTTGCGCGACCAGCACGTTCACGTAATCGGTCAGCCCGCGGCGGAAGCCTTCGCGCGACAGCTGGTAGCTGCGGTCGTTGGCGGCCACCGAGCGCGCGGCGTCCTTCTTCTGCGTATCGAGCGAGCGGATCCGCACGACCTGGTCGGCGATGTCCTTGAGCGCGCCGACGACCGTCTGGTTGTAGCGCTCGACCGCCTGGTCGTAGCCGGCGTCGGCCGCGCCGAGTTGCGCGCGCAGGCGGCCGCCTTCGAAGATCGGCAGCGACAGCGCCGGGCCGGCCGTCCAGCCGCCGTTCATCGCGCGCAGGAAGTCGGTGAACGGCGCGGTCACGCCGAAGCCGCCGACCGTCGCGAGCAGATCGATATTGGGGTAGAACGCGGCTTTCGCGACATCGATGCCCCGTGCCTGCGCGTCGACCGTCCAGCGGGCCGCGACGACGTCCGGGCGGCGGCCGAGCAGGTCGGCCGGCATCGCGGACGGCAAGCCGGCCGGCGCGTCGAGCGACAGGCTCGGCCGCTTGATCGCATCGCCGGCGCCCGGGCCCTTGCCCGCGAGTGCGGCGAGCTGGTGGTGCGCGAGCTGGATCGCTTCTTCATAGCTGTCGATCTGGCGCTCGTAGTCGGGCATCGTCGATTCGGCCTGGCTGACTTCGAGCTGCGTGCCGAGGCCGGCCTGCAGGCGCTTGCGCGCGAGATCGGCCAGCGAGCGCTGGCGTTCGAACGTTTCGTGCGCGAGATCGAGCAGCGCGTAGTTCATCGACATGCCGACATACGCGCGCACGACGTTGACCTCGAGCTCGAGCTTCGCCGCCCGTGCGTCGGCCGCCGTCGCATGCGCGGTGTCGAGCGCGCGCTCGGTCGCGTTCTTGTCCTTGCCCCACAGGTCGAGGTGGTACGACAGGCCGAGCGTGCCGGTGTTGTTCCACGTGTCGGTGTCGGCGAGCGGTCCGGGCCCGTAGTACACGTTGTCGGGCCAGTGCTGGCGCATCAGCGACAGGTTGCCGTTGATCTGCGGCAGTTCCGCCGAACGGGCCACGCGCGCCATCGCCTGCGCTTCGCGCACGCGGGCCTCGGCGGCCGCGAGGGTGGGGTTGCCGGCCTGCGCGGCGGCGATCCACGCGTCGAGTTGCGGGTCGCGGTACGCGCGCCACCAGTCGGACGCGGGCCAGCCCGCGTCGTGGTCCGCCGCGCGGATGGCGGCACCGGCATCGAGTGTGTTCGCTTCGATGCGCGCGGACTGCGGCTTGTTGTCGCCCATGCTCGCGCATCCGGCCATTATTAATGAGACTGCAAGAACCGCCAGTGCCAGCGTCCCTTTTGTTGCCGGAGACCGCACGATTTTCTCCCTTTCGGATATAGATGAGTCGGATGCGATTATATTTTTCAGTGATTCCTGAATAAATGGACAAGGGTGCAAGTCATTTTTACGAATCCTGAGATAATATTTGTTCGCCCCTGTGCAACAATCCCTCCGGATTCAAACGGGTAATGGGATGGATACGTTACAAAACATGCGGGTATTCGTCCGTGTGGTCGACGCGGGAAGCTTTACCGCGGCCGCCCAGCAGATGAATTCGACTACCGCCTATGCATCGCGCGCCGTGTCGGATCTCGAGGCGCACCTCCGCACGCGCCTCCTGAACCGGACGACACGCCGGATCGCGCTGACCGAGGCAGGCGAGCGCTACCTGCAGCGCTGCGAGCAAATCCTCGCGTACGTCGACCAGGCCGAAGCCGAAGCGGGCGACGCGCACGCGCGCCCGTCGGGCAAGCTGAAGGTCCATTGCTTCACGAGCCTCGGGCAGCACTATCTGGTGCCGGCCATCGCGCGCTATCGGCAGCGCTATCCGGACGTGCACGTCGAACTGACGCTCGCGCAGCGGATGCCCGACCTGCTCGACGAGGGGTACGACGTCGCGATCGTCGTCGGCCGCGACCTGCCCGATTCGGGGCTGGTGTCGCAGCGGCTCGGCGAGAGCTACAGCGTCGTGTGCGCGTCGCCGGGCTATGTCGACACGCACGGCGTGCCGCGGACGCCCGCGGATCTCGAGCACCACGTCTGTCTCGGGATGGTCGCGCCGGGCTTTCACTTCGACGAGTGGTCGCTGTCGGGGCCGCACGGCGACGAGGTGATTCCGATCACGGCGCCGCCGTTCCGCGTGAACGTCGCCGAGGCGCTCGCGGTGGCCGTGCGGGAAGGAATGGGGATCGGCGGGTTGCCGCTCTATTCGGCGATCGGCGGGCTGCGCAGCGGACACATCGTGCGCGTGATGCCCGAATACCGGTCGCACGTGATGAACATCTACGCGCTGTATCCGTCGCGCCAGTATCTCGACGCGAAAATCCGCACCTGGGTCGATTTTCTGCGCGATGAGTTGCCGGCCACGCTCGAAGCCGACGAAGCCGCGCTCGCGCAGTTCACGGCTGCGACATGAGCGCGCGGTCGAGCCCGATCTGACGAGATTTATCCTTCGCGCAACATTTTTTTACCCTCGGACGGCGGACAGTTTGATACTGTTCAAATCAGAGAGATTTGGATCTGCCCATACCCGGAGTCGCAATGGATACGCAACTGATGATCGGCCTTGGAGTTCTGCTTGGTGCGGCTGCCGCCGCCGCGGCGACGCGCGATCTGCTGCGCGCGA
Organism: Burkholderia sp. RF7-non_BP4; assembly: GCF_001521935.1. Classification (NCBI taxonomy): domain Bacteria; kingdom Pseudomonadati; phylum Pseudomonadota; class Betaproteobacteria; order Burkholderiales; family Burkholderiaceae; genus Burkholderia; species Burkholderia sp. RF7-non_BP4. The sequence goes on from NZ_LOTA01000004.1 coordinate 65,929, forward strand.
TGAAGGCACGGATGAAGCCGGCGCCGGTGCGGGTACGCCCGTCGGCGAACGGATCGCGCCGCGCCGATCGCTGATCGGGCGGCCTTTCGGATCGGGAAGGGCCGCATCGCGCGGCCGGATGGCCCGGCGTTCAGCCGAGCTCGACCACTCTGTCCCATGCAAACGCGGGATTTTCCAGTTCGCCGGTGCGCCGGTGGATATAGCCGCGCGGGTTGCACACCACGCGCGTGCCGCTGTCGGTCACGTAATCGAATGAAGTATGCGTGTGGCCGTGGATCCACAGGTCCACGGGCGGCCGCACGAGTTCCGCCATGTCCGTGACGAATCCCGCCGACGCCAGGTCTTCCGCGTAACGCTCGGCGAGCGAGCGCAGGTGCGGCGCATGATGCGTGACGACGATCGTGCGGCCGTCGAACGGCGTCGCGAGCCGTGCTTCCAGCCATGCGCGGCCTTGCCGGTGCAGCGCGATCGCGTCGGCCGGCGTGAAATCCCGCTCCGGCGCCTCCGCCGCATGCAATGCCGCATCGTGCGGCCACGTCACCTGGATCAAACCCTTGAAATCGAGCATCACACGCATGCCGGCGTCGATCGCGCGTGCGATGCTCGCCTCATCGGCGCCGAACAGCGAGAAATCGGACCACAGCGTTGTCCCCAGCACGCGAAAGCGCTGCGCCGGATCGACGTACACGCCGTTGTTCAGGTAATGCACGTTGTCGATCGCCTGCGCGGCGTCGCGCATCGCGGTTTCGAGCGCGCCGAATTCCCCGTCGTAGTACTCGTGGTTGCCCGGCACGTAGATCACCGGCACGTCGGGGGCGAACGTTTCGGCGGCCCAGCGCAGGCCTTCCGCGTGATTGTGGATGTCGCCGGCCAGCACGACGAGATCCGCGTCGGCGTGCGGGATCGTGTCGGGCTGGTTGCTTTCGAGATGCAGGTCGGACAGGACGCGAACTCTCATGGACATCGCTCCGGGGTGGGGGGCTTCAGCGCAGGACCTTGCCGGGATTCATCAGCCCGCGCGGGTCGAGCGCGGTCTTCAGCGTGCGCATGAGCGCCGTTTCGACCGGCGACTTGTAGCGCTGGGCGTCGTCGATCTTCAACTGGCCGATCCCGTGCTCCGCGCTGATCGTGCCGTGGTGACGGTGCACGTTGTCATAGACGATGCGATTGATCGGTTTCTGGAATTCCGCGAGGAACGCCTTCGGGTCGCCGCCTTCGGGCGTCTGCACGTTGTAGTGCAGGTTGCCGTCGCCGAGGTGGCCGAACGTGACCATCCGCGCGCCGGGCGCGGCCTGCTGGATCGCCGCGTCGGTTTCGTCGATGAAGCGCGCGATCGACGAAATCGGCACTGCGATGTCGTGCTTGATGTTCAGTCCCTCGTCGGCCTGCGCGAGCGGGATGTGTTCGCGCAGGTCCCAGAATGCGCGCGACTGCGCGAGATTTTCCGCGACCACCGCGTCGACCACGAGCCCGGCCTCGAATGCTTCTTCCATCAGTTTTTCGAACAGCGCGCGCGCATGCGTTTCGCTCTCGTTGTCCGACAGTTCGAGCAGCACCGTCTGCGCATGCGTGCGGTCGAACGGATAGCGCAGTTGCGGATAGTGCTTGCCGACGAGCTGCATGCAGAAATCGGACATCAGCTCGAAGCCGGTCAGCAGCGGGCCGGCCGCGCGCTGCGCGAGCGCGAGGAAGTCGAGCGCCGCGTGCGGCGACTCGAGCGCGGCCAGCGCGGTGACCTGCGCGGCCGGCAGCGGATGTAGCTTCATCACCGCGGCCGTGATGATGCCGAGCGTGCCCTCGGCGCCGATGAACAGGTCGCGCAGGTCGTAGCCCGTGTTGTCCTTGCGCAGGCCGCGCAGGCCGTTCCAGATCTCGCCCTGCGCCGTCACGACCTCGAGCCCGAGGCACAGCTCGCGCGCGTTGCCGTAGCGCAGCACCGCGGTGCCGCCCGCGTTGGTCGACAGGTTGCCGCCGATCGTGCAGCTGCCTTCGGCGGCGAGGCTCAGCGCGAACAGCCGGCCGCCTTCGCGGGCGCGTGCCTGCACGTCGGCGAGGATCACGCCGGCTTCGACCGTGATCGTGTTGTTGTGCGGATCGAGCGCGCGCACGCGGTTCAGGCGCGCGAGGCTCAGCACGGCCTGGTCGCCGCTCGCGTCAGGCGTCGCACCGCCGGCGAGGCCCGTGTTGCCGCCCTGCGGCACGAGCGCGACGCCATGCGTGTTCGCGAGCCGGACGAGCGCGGCGACTTCGGCCGTATCGGCCGGTTTGAGCACCGCGCATGCGCTGCCTTTGTAGCGGCGGCGCCAGTCGGTCAGGAACGGCTCGGTATCGTGCGGATCGGTCAGCACGTAGGTGGCGCCGATCGCGTCGCGGCAGGCGGATACGAAGGCTTCGGAAGAAATCATCACGTTCGGTCGCGTAAGGGTCAGGACGCGGCGCGCTGCCGCTTCGCCGCGCGCTTGAACGGCGCGACGTACGCAAGCGCTGCCACGAAGAAGCCGACGGCGAGGGCGGTCTCGCACCAGCCGAGCGTCGCGGACAACCCGCGGTCGGACATGCCGCGCACGATGCCTTCGGCGAAATAGACGAGGATCAGCATGCTCGCCCACTGCATCGTATAGATGTTACGCCGCCACACGCCGGGCAGCGCGAGCGCGAGCGGCACGGCCTTGAGCATCAGCGCCGAGCCGCCAGGGCGCAGCGGCGCGAGCCACAGTTCCCACGCGAGCGACAGCGCGATCAGCGCGACGAGGCACGTGGCCGCGGCCAGCGCGTAGCGCGGCCGGGCGGCGACGGCGGGGCGGGCGGGCAGGTTCATGCGGCTTCGGAGGCCTGGGCGGCGGACAGGGCCGCCGCGGCGCGGGCGAGCCGCACGCCGAGCGCGGCCGCGAGCGCCTTTTCGTCGGCCGACAGCCCGTCGGTCGCGCTGCGATCGTGCTGCGACACGTGCGATGCGCCGTAAGGCGTGCCGCCGGTGCGCGTCGTGCTGAGCGCGGATTCCGTGTACGGGATCCCGACGATCATCATCCCGTGATGCAGCAGCGGCAGCATCATCGACAGCAGCGTCGATTCCTGGCCGCCGTGCAGGCTGCCGGTCGACGTGAACACGCAGGCCGGCTTGCCGGTCAGCGCGCCCGACAGCCATTGCGGGGTCGTGCCGTCGAGGAAATACTTGAGCGAGGCCGCCATGTTGCCGAAGCGGGTCGGCGAGCCGAGCGCGAGGCCCGCGCATTCCTCGAGGTCGCGGAGTTCCGCGTAGGGCGGGCCGTCGTCGGGGATGTCGGGGGCGGTGGCCTCGCAGACCGTCGAGACGGGCGGCACCGTACGGATGCGGGCCTGCATGCCGGGCACGCTATCGATGCCGTTCGCGATCGCGAGCGCGAGATCGCGTGTGGCGCCGTGACGGCTGTAATAGAGGACGAGAATGTCTTTCATGGGCGACGGAGCCGCGTGCGGCCGCGCGCATGCCCGGTGCAGTCGGCCCCTGCTGGATCGAGCGGCTATTATAGGGGCTGAAGTCGTCGCGCAGCGCGGCGGCGGCGCGCCATCGCGCGCGCCATCGAGAAGGAGAAGCCGTTTGCCGAAGTTGAGCGTCGATCTCGACACCCTCAAGCGCCTCGCGCAGTTCGCGGCCCGGCGCAGCGCCGAGGATCGCATCCCGCAAGTGGCGGGCAGCCTCACGTTCACGACGATGCTGGCACTCGTGCCGCTCGTGACGGTCGCGTTCGCGCTGTTCACCGCGTTCCCGATGTTCGCATCGTTCCAGATCTCGCTGCAGGGGTTCCTCGCGGATCACCTGATGCCCGCGCAGTTCAACGTCCAGATCTTCAAGTACCTGAACCAGTTCGCGTCGAAGGCCAAGGGGCTGACGACGGCCGGCCTGATCGCGCTCGTCGTCACGTCGGTGATGACGATGATGACGATCGAGTCCGCGTTCAACCTGATCTGGCGGGTGCGCAAGCCGCGGCCGTTCGCGCAGCGCGTGCTCGCGTACTGGGCGCTGATCACGCTTGGGCCCTTGCTGTTCGGCGTGAGCCTGTCGATCTCGTCGTACCTGTTTACGCAGTCGCTGGCGTTCACCGGCGCCGCGCCGTCCACGTCGATCGTCGAATGGCTGCTCGCATTCGTGTCGCTGCCGCTGACCGTGCTCGCGTTCACGTTGCTGTACGTGTACTTGCCGAACTGCACGGTCGCATGGCGCGACGCGGTGATCGGCGGGCTGTTCGCGGCCATCGCGTTCGAGCTCGCGAAGCGCGGCTTCGGTTATTACGTGCGGCGCATTCCGACTTATACGGCCGTATATGGCGCGTTCGCGGCGCTGCCGGTGTTCCTGTTGTGGGTGTACCTGAGCTGGTTCATCGCGCTGCTCGGCGCGATGGTGGCGTCCGCACTGCCGGCGATTCGCGTCGGCCAGTTCCATCGCATCCACTATCCGGGCAGCGACCTGCTCGACGCGCTCGAACTGCTGGCGAGGCTGGCCGAGGCGCGCGCGGTCGGCAAGGCGGGCTATACGGCGATGCGGCTCGCGACCATGTTGCGCTGCGACATGGAAACCGCGCAGCGGCTGCTGCTGACGATGGAGGAGCGGGAATGGATCGCGCGGCTGGAAAGCGGCGAACTCGCGCCGAGCTACATCCTGCTGGCGAATCCGGAGCACCTGACGCTGGCTCAGCTGTTCGACGTGCTGGTGATCGACCGCACGGAGCTGACCTACCAGCTCCAGCGCCGCCGCAGCCACGTCGAAGGGGCGGCATTGCTCGATGTGCTGTCGAACGACCGGTTCGACGTATCGCTTGCGTCGCTGATCGCCGAGCACCGGCTCACCGGCGTGCCGCCGGCTGAGACCGTGCCGGGGCCTGTGCCCGGCGGGGCGCCCGACCCGCACGCGCGGCCGCCGAAAACGGCGTGACGCGCCGCCGGGCGGGCGTTACAGCGGGATCTTCCCGGTGCAGATGTCCTTGAACATCACCCAGTCGCCCATCAGGCTGTAGATCGGGTGCCGGAACGTGGCGGGGCGGTTCTTCTCGAAGAAGAAGTGTCCGACCCACGCGAATCCGTAGCCGCATACGACCGCCGCCGGCAGCCATGGCCAGTGGCCCGTCGCGATCGCCATTGCGACGCAGCCGATCACGCCGAGCGAGCCGATGAAGTGCAGCCGCCGCGACGTGAGGTTCTGATGTTCGTTCAGGTAATACGGGTAGAAGTCAGCGAAGCTGGCGAATTGGTCCGTATGCGTATGCGCCATGGCCGTCTCCTCGGGCCGCTGTCGATGGAGTCATTGTGCGGCGGGCGGCTCGCGTCCGCAAGCGGGGGCGGCCGCGCCGCGCGGGCCCGCGCTTTCCTTTTGACAGGCTTTCCGATAGGATCGAAAGCGGATTTGCATTCAAGCATGAGGGGACTACGATGCGCGTCAGCGATATTCTGAAAGTGAAGGGCAACACGCTGTTTACGGTGACGCCCGATAAGCCGCTGCGCGAAGCGGTCGATACGATGGCCGAACACGATATCGGTTCGCTCGTCGTGATGGAGTACGGCGATCTCGTCGGGATGCTGACGTTCCGCGAGATCATCCTGCGTCTCCACGTGAACGGCGGTGCGATCGGCGACGTGCAGGTGCGCAAGGTGATGGACGAGCCGCTCACGTGCACGCCGGAAACCGACGTCAACGAAGTGCGCCGGATGATGCTCGAGCGCCACGCGCGCTACATGCCGGTGCTCGACAAGAAGGTGCTGATGGGCGTCATCTCGTTCTACGACGTCGCGAAGACGGTCGTCGAGGCGCAAAGCTTCGAGAACCGGATGCTGAAGGCATACATCCGCGACTGGCCGGAATCCGAATCGGAAGCCGAAGCGCAGAAGCCGTGAAACATGTCGCGCCCGGTGCCATGACGCGCGGGCGCTGCCACTCGGCGCACGGCGGCGCAGGTTCAGCCTGCGCCGCCGTTTTTTCGACAACAACACAAGGCCCGCGCAGCTTCGCCCAGACGATGCGCGCGTATTCCGCATGAGCGATCACACGCAAGTCTCTTCCGCGTCGCGCGGCGAACGGCGCGCCCACGCGTCGCAGTTCGACCTGTTGCGCCAGCGCCGTTTCGCGCCGTTCTTCACGACCCAGTTCCTCGGGGCGCTGAACGACAACGTGTTCAAGATCGGATTCACCTCGCTCGTCACCTATCACACCGCGCGTTTCTCCGGCGTCGACGCGAAGACGGCCGCGTTCCTGATTTCCGCGATCTTCATTCTGCCGTTCGTGCTGTTTTCGGCCACCTCCGGCCAGATCGCCGACAAATACGACAAGGCGACGCTCACGCGCTTCGTGAAGACCTTCGAGATCGTGCTGATGCTGGTCGGCGCGGCCGGCTTCGTCACGCACAGCGCGACGCTGCTGTATTTGTGCACGTTCATGATGGGGATGCACTCGACGCTGTTCGGCCCCGTCAAGTATTCGTATCTGCCGCAGCATCTCGGCGACCACGAACTGGTCGGCGGCAACGGCCTCGTCGAGATGGGCACGTTCATCGCGATCCTGATCGGCACGATCATCGGCGGTGCGGCCGCGGGCATCGAAGGCAACGGTGAACGTGTGCTGGCCGTCAGCGTCGTCGTCATCGCGCTCGCGGGACGGCTCGTCGCGCAGCGCGTGCCGCCGACGCCGGCGCCGCAGCCCGATCTCGTGATCAACTGGAACCCGTTCAGCGAGACGTGGCGCAACCTCGGGCTCGCGCGACAGAATCGCACCGTGTTCCTGAGCCTGCTCGGCATCTCGTGGCTGTGGTTCGTCGGCGCGACGTTCCTCACGTCGTTCTTCAATTTCGCGAAGGACGTGCTGTCCGCGAGCCCCGACGTCGTCACGGTCCTGCTCGCGACGTTCTCGGTCGGGATCGGCCTCGGCTCGCTGCTGTGCGAGCGGCTGTCGCAGCGGCGCGTCGAGATCGGCCTCGTGCCGCTAGGCTCGATCGGCATCAGCGTGTTCGCGATCGAGTTGTATTTCGCGAGCCGCGCGCTGCCGTCGCCCGGGCATCTGCTGTCGGTCGGGGAATTCCTGGCCGGCGCGCGTCACTGGCGCATCCTGGCCGACCTGTTCCTGCTCGCGATGTTCGGCGGCTTCTACAGCGTGCCGCTGTATGCGCTGATCCAGAGTCGCAGCGCGCCGACCCATCGTGCGCGGATCATCGCCGCGAACAACATCCTGAACGCGCTGTTCATGATCCTGTCGGCCCTGATGGCGATGGGGCTGACCAAGGCCGGCGTCGACATCCCGGGCCTGTTCCTCGTCACCGCGCTGCTGAACGTCGTGGTCGCGACGTACATCTACCTGCTCGTTCCGGAGTTCCTGCTGCGCTTCGTCGCGTGGGTGCTGGTGCACACGTTCTACCGGATTCGCCTCGTGCATGCGGAGCGGATCCCGGAAGACGGCGCGGCCGTGCTCGTATGCAACCACGTGAGCTACGTCGATGCGCTCGTGCTGGCGGCCGCGAGCCCGCGGCCGATCCGGTTCGTGATGGATCACCGGATCTTCAAGACGCGCTTCGCGAGCTGGGTGTTCCGGCATGCAAAGGCGATTCCGATCGCGCCGCGCCACGAGGATCCCGACATGCTGGCACGTGCGTACGACGCGTGCGAGGCCGCGCTGAAGGATGGAGAACTCGTGTGCATCTTCCCGGAAGGCAAGCTGACCAAGACGGGCGACATCAACACGTTCCACCACGGCATCACCGAAATCCTGAGCCGTACGCCGGCGCCCGTGATTCCGATGGCGTTGCGCGGGCTGTGGGGCAGCTATTTCTCTCGTCATACCGATGCGCGCATGCCGCGACCCATCAAGCGCGGCGTGATGAGCCGGCTGACGCTCGCGGTCGGCGAGCCGATCCCGGCCTCGGTTGCGACGCCCGAGGCGTTGCAAGCCGCGGTGACCGAGTTGCGCGGCGCGCGAAAGTGAGCAGGGGCGGGTCGGGGCGGCATCGCGCCGGGCCGCCCGCGCGGCCGGCCCGTGTGGTCTGAACGGTTCACACGGCCCGCGGGCACGGGACGGCTGGCATAATAGCGGTTTACTTCTTTTTCTCGACCGGCAAACGATCGGCCTGCCAGCGGTCCCGGCAGCGCATCGGTTTGTCCAATTCTCTTTGGGCGGTTCCATCATGTCCGGCAATACCCTCGGCACGCTTTTCACTGTCACGACCTTCGGCGAATCGCACGGTCCCGCGATCGGCTGCGTGATCGACGGCTGCCCGCCGGGAATGGGGCTGACCGAAGCCGACATCCAGATCGAACTCGATCGCCGCAAGCCCGGCACGTCGCGGCACGTGACGCAGCGCCAGGAGGCCGACGAGGTCGAGATCCTGTCCGGCGTGTTCGAAGGCGTGACGACCGGCACGCCGATCGCGCTGCTGATCCGCAACACCGACCAGCGCAGCAAGGACTACGGCAACATCGTCGAGACGTTTCGACCCGGCCATGCCGACTACACCTACTGGCAGAAATACGGCATCCGCGACTACCGCGGCGGCGGCCGCTCGTCCGCGCGCCTGACCGCGCCGATCGTCGGCGCGGGCGCGGTCGCGAAGAAATGGCTGCGCGAGCGTTTCGGCGTCGAGGTGCGCGGCTACATGAGCGGTCTCGGCGAGATCGACGTGCCGTTCGTCGACTGGTCGCACGTTCGCGAGAACCCGTTCTTTTCGCCGAACGCGGCGGTCGTTCCGGAGCTGGAAGCCTACATGGACGCGCTGCGCAAGGACGGCGATTCGATCGGCGCGCGCATCGACGTCGTTGCGTCCGGCGTGCCGGTCGGCTGGGGCGAGCCGGTATTCGACCGGCTGGACGCGGACATCGCGAAGGCGATGATGAGCATCAACGCGGTGAAGGGCGTCGAGATCGGCGCGGGCTTCGACAGCGTCGCGCAGCGCGGCTCGGTGCACGGCGACGAACTGACGCCGGCCGGCTTCGTCGGCAACCATGCGGGCGGCGTGCTCGGCGGGATCTCGACGGGGCAGGACATCACCGTGTCGATCGCGATCAAGCCGACGTCGAGCATCCGCACGCCGCGCCGTTCGATCACGAAGTCCGGCGAAGAGGCGACGGTCGAAACCTTCGGTCGCCACGACCCGTGCGTCGGCATTCGCGCGACGCCGATCGCCGAGTCGATGCTTGCGCTGGTGCTGATCGACCATGCGCTGCGCCATCGCGCGCAGTGCGGCGACGTCGAGACGCCGACGCCGAAGATCGCGGGCAGCGCGACCTGAGGCAGCCGGGCCGGCATGCGCCGGCTCGATCGATTCGATGCGAAACGGGGTGCCTGAGGCGCCCCGTTTTCATTGAGCCGCCGAGTTCGGCGGCGCGGCCGATTCGCGCACCCGCAGCTCCGGCAGTACCGCGAAACCGGGCCCGGTTTCGCCGTGCTCGAGTGCGTCGAGCAACGCGCGGGCGGCCTTGCGGCCGATCGCATCGGTGTCGACCCACATCGTCGTCAGCGCAGGCCGGATCTCGCGAGCCAGCGCGACATCGTCGAAGCCGGTGATCGACAATTGCGACGGCACGTCGAGGCCGATGGCCTGCGCTTCCAGCAGGGCGCCGAGCGCGAGTGCGTCGTTGCCGCAGATCACGGCCGTCGGGCGCGTCGCCCCGCTGTCGGCGATCGCGCGCAGGCTCGCGCGCCCGAACGCGATCGTGGCCGGGCCCTCATGCTGGTGGATCGGCCGGACCGCGAGCCCGCGCGCGGCGAGCGTGTCGTGGATGCCGCGCAGGCGGGCCTGCACACGGTCGTTGTCCGCCGAAGGCTGCATGATGATCGCGAAATCGCGATGCCCGAGGTCGAGCAGGTGCGTGGTCAGTCGCGCGAATGCCGCACGGTTGTCGAAGCCGATGCAGCAGTGCGGGCTGTCGTCGCGGTAAGCATAGGTGACGACATACGGCACCCGATGCAGGTCGAGCAGTTCGAATACTTCCGGCGGATAGGCCTCGCCGACCAGCGACACGGCTTCGACGCCGCGCGACAGCATCGCGCGCACCTGCGCGAGCGCCTGGGCCGGGTCGTAATTCGAGCAGCCCAGGAACAGCGTGATGCCGTGCTCGGCCATGACCGCCTGCATGCCCGCTACCTGCGACGCGAACACCTGGTCGTCGAGCGTCGGGATGATTGCACCCGTGATGTGGGTGCGCGTGGAGGCGAGTGCGCGGCCGGCCGCATTGGGAATCCAGTTCAGCGCGCGTGCCGCGTCGCGCACGCGCTGCTGCACGTCGGCCGAGACCTTGCCGGGGTCGTTGTAGACACGCGAAACGGTCGCGGTCGACACGCCGGCGAGTTTCGCGACATCCCCGAGCACTGATCGGCCGCTGCCGCGGCGTGCGCGAGCCGTGCCGCCGCTGGATGGGGGCATACTCATCGGTCATCCTTGGGCGCGGCTGCGTCGCAGACGCCGCGCGTGGTCAAAAACGCCATCGTTTACCCTCGATTCATCGTGGTCCCGCTTGCATTCCCGGCGACGCCTGTGCGAATGTAAGCGCTATCTTGATGCCATTCCGTATTATGTCAGACACAGATCGCATCCGCATTGTGAAATTTTCGTCGACGACGGCCGCTCCGGCTATTTTGTTTGTCGCAAATGTAAGCGGTTACATCGAATGAAGAGCCACGCAAAGTCCCCTCGAATCGCGGTCGTCGGCAGCATCAACGTCGACCTCGTCACGCATGCGCCACGGCTGCCCGTGCCGGGCGAAACGCTGCTCGGCACGACGTTCCGGACCGTTCACGGCGGCAAGGGGGCGAACCAGGCGGTGGCAGCGGCCCGTCTGGGCGCATCGGTCGCAATGATCGGCTGCGTCGGCGACGACGCGTTCGGGGCGCGCCTGCACGACGCGCTGGCGGCCGAACGCATCGACGTGACGCACCTGCACCGGATCGACGGCGAGGCAAGCGGCGTCGCGACGATCACGGTCGACGCGCACGGGGCGAACAGCATCGTGGTGGTGCCCGGTGCGAACGCGCGCCTCGATGCCGAATTGATCGACGAAGCGCGCGACGCGATCGCCGGTGCGGCGCTGATGGTGTGCCAGCTCGAGGTGCCGATCGAGACCGTCGCGCGCGCGATCGGCAGTGCGATCGCGCATCGCACGCCGGTGCTGCTCAATCCGGCGCCTGCACGGCCGCTGTTCGACGCATTGCTGGCGCGGATCGACTACCTCGTCGTCAACGAAACGGAAGCGGAGTCGCTGACCGGCATCGCCGTCGGCGACGACGCCTCGGCGGTGCGCGCCGCCGAGGCGCTGCGCGCGAAAGGCGTCGGCAACGTGCTGGTGACGCTGGGCGCGCGCGGCGTCTGCTGGCGCGGCAGCGCGGGGAATGGCCGCCATCGGGCCATGGCGGTGGTCGCCGTCGATACGACGGCGGCCGGCGACACCTTCGTCGGCGGATTCGCGGCCGCCCGGGCGAGCGGTGCGTCGATGGACGACGCGATCGCGTTCGGCCAGCGTGCTGCCGCGATCAGCGTCACGCGCCACGGCGCGCAGACGTCCATTCCGACACGCGAGGAAGTGGAGCGCATGACGGTATAGATTCCGCGACGACGGAAGGCGCGGGCAGACACCCGCCTATGACATGGAGACAATCGAAATGAACGAAGACCAGGCTGTTCCGACTGCGCCGCCACGTATCCGGCGCGGACAACGTATCGCGCTCGCGCTGCTGATGGCGAGCGGAATCGTCAACTATCTCGATCGCGGCACGCTGGCCGTCGCGAGTTCGGCAATCCGGAACGATCTCGGGCTGTCGCTCTCGCAGATGGGGTTGCTGCTGTCGGCGTTCTCGTGGAGCTATGCGCTGTGCCAGTTTCCGGTCGGCGGGCTCGTCGATCGCATCGGGCCGCGCCGGCTGCTCGGCATCGGGCTGATCGTCTGGTCGTTCGCGCAGATGGCGGGCGGCCTCGTGTCCACCTTCGGCTGGTTCATCGTCGCGCGCATCGTGCTCGGCATCGGCGAGGCGCCGCAGTTCCCGTCGGCGGCGCGGGTGGTGAGCAACTGGTTTCCGTTGCGCGCACGCGGTACGCCGACCGGGATCTTCAACGCGGCATCGCCGCTCGGTACCGCGCTCGCGCCGTTGCTGCTGTCGGTGCTCGTCGCGTCGTTCAACTGGCGCTGGGCGTTCTTCATCACGGGGGCACTTGGTCTCGTGGTCGCCGTCGTCTGGTTTGCGTCGTATCGCGATCCGGCGCGTGCGCAATTGACCGCGGCGGAACGAGGGTATCTCGATGCCGATGCGCAGACGACCGTCGCGGCACCCAAGCTGACCTTCGCCGACTGGCGCAGTCTGTTTTCGCACGGCACGACCTGGGGCATGCTGATCGGCTTCTTCGGTTCGGTGTATCTGAACTGGGTCTACCTGACCTGGCTGCCGGGATATCTGACGATGGAGCGTCACATGAGCCTCATTCGCACCGGGTTTGCGGCATCCGTGCCGTTCCTGTGCGGGTTCGTCGGTTCGCTCGTTGCCGGCTGGCTGTCGGATCTGGTGACGCGCCGCAGCCGCTCGCCGGTCGTGAGCCGGCGCAATGCGGTGGTCGTCGCGATGCTCGGGATGGTCGCGTTCACGATTCCGGCTGCGCTCGTGCAGAGCAATACGGTCGCGCTCGCGTGCATTTCGGTCGTGATTTTTCTCGCCAATGCGGCATCGGCATGTTCGTGGGCGCTCGCGACGGCGGCCGCACCGCCGAGCCGTGTCGCATCGCTCGGCGCGATCCAGAATTTCGGCGGCTTCATCGGCGGTGCGCTCGCGCCGATCCTGACGGGTGTCATCGCGCAGAAGTGGTCGTTCGTGCCGGCGCTGCTGACCGCGGCGGCAATCGCCTTCGCCGGCGCGATGGCTTACCTGCTGCTGGTGCGCAAGCCGATTCCCGAGCAGTCCGCGAGTGCAGCACGCGGAGCGCTGCCGGCCTGAGGCCTTCGGCTACCCCTGTATTCACTGAAGGAAGGAGAAACAGATGCAATCACATCAGCAGGCGAGCACGACCATCGAAGGGATCGTGCCGGTGATGCTGACGCCGTTCGACGATGCCGGCGCGATCGACTACGCGGGCCTCGAGCGACTCATCGAATGGTATCTGGCGCACGGCTCGGATGCGCTGTTCGCGGTCGCGCAATCGAGCGAGATGCAATTCCTGAGTCTCGCAGAACGTGCAGAACTTGCGCGTTTCGTGGTCGAGCGGGTGGCGGGGCGTGTGCCTGTCGTCGCGTCCGGGCACGTCAGCGAAGATCTGGACGCGCAGGTCGCCGAGCTGTGCGCCGCGGCGGAATCGGGTGCGCAGGGCGTCGTGCTCGTGACCAACCGCCTCGATCCACAGCGCAAGGGCAGCGCCGCGTTTCTCGATCATCTTCACAAGTTGCTCGCCCGATTGCCAACGGATCTGCCGCTTGGCTTGTATGAATGTCCGGCGCCTTATCGGCGATTGCTGTCCGATGACGAACTGCGCGCGTGCATCGACACGGGCCGCTTCGTGATGTTGAAGGACGTGAGCTGCGACCTGGAGACGGTGAAGCGGCGCGTTGCGCTGGCCGCGGGCTCGCCGATGAAGATCCTGAATGCGAACGCCGCGATCGCATGGGATGCGATGAAGGCGGGCTCCGCCGGTTTCAACGGCGTGTTCACCAACTTCCATCCCGATCTGTATCGGTGGCTGCGCACGCAGGGCGACTCGGATCCGGCGCTTGCCGACGAGTTGTCGACGTTCCTGGTGCTCTCGGCGGTGTCGGAAGCGCTTGGCTACCCGGCGCTCGCGAAGATCTACCATCAACGGATCGGCACGTTCGGATCGATTCGCTGCCGCGCGATCGACTACGACGTGCGCGAGCGGTTCTGGGCACTCGACGCGGTGCTCGACAAGATCGTGTCCGGCACGGAGCATTTCCGTCGGCGGATTGCGGCGCGCTAGCGACGCCGGTTCGGGGCGCGGTTCGGTGCGGCAATCGCGCGCCCGGTGGCGGGCAGGGTGGCGTCGAATGCCGACGGGACAAAAAAACGCCGCGCAAGGCGGCGTTTTCCGGCAGGTTACATGTTCGGGTAATTCGGCCCGCCGCCGCCTTCCGGCGTGACCCACACGATGTTCTGCGTCGGGTCCTTGATG
>NZ_LOTA01000005.1:0-2798 GCF_001521935.1 Burkholderia sp. RF7-non_BP4
GGAGTGGTGCATGAGTCCCCGGATTTTTCTGGGTTGATTGGCCTGGGCAAGGAAGGGCAACGGCCTACCATTCCATCTCCAGGAACACGCAGGGCATCTCCTCGCGGTCATCGACGGCGCTGATCGCGCGACGCAGGGCCGCGGGTGACAAGAGCCGATCCACAATGGATGTGGCCCTCCGGATGCGTTCCACGGGCCGCGCCGCACCGAGATGCGTGAGGCGAGGGCACGTGGTCGGCGGGAAGGTCGCGCCCCCGATGTCCCGGACGGGGAGCGCCATGCAGGACAAGCTGCGAGCGGGGAAAGCAACCGCTCATAAGTCATGATGGCGCATGGGGCGTGTCGCCATAAGCCGGAAACTGATGAAGCGCAATCAGAATCGACTGATTTTAAGTGGCGAAGATCCGGCCTTGCTTGCGCATTGGAACCGGATATTTCTTATTGCAATTTAGGCTGGCGGTGACTCGGCTTGGGATGGGCCCGATGTTGGGTGGCCGATATTTCATAATAAAAATCAGAAATGCATGATATTTAATCAAACTGCATAGCGGATGGGTTTATGCATGAAATAGCGAGCGACGCGCTGTGGTGATTTCTGTAAACGACACAGATGGCTGATGACCGCGTTCTTGAACTGGTCTTTGGTCCGCGCCGGAGCTTGCTTCGGCACTTTCGCCTTCATTCCTGTCGTGCCATGGGAATCGAGCGATGTTGCCGAATCATTTGGATTTCATTAACCAACGTCTTCCATCCCAGTCAATCGGATAGCCTACCCCATCGGGTGATACTCGATGGAATGCCTCATATCGCACGGCGCCTCCGTCTCTGACGGCGCGTACTGGAACGAGTTGCCCAAAGAGTTCTGCCACCCAATGATGGATATTGTCGCCATGCGTATTGGCGCCGCGCCGCTTGACCGCATATAATCTCCCGGCACAAGCCTCAGGCGGAAAGTCCGCGACTTCGACATATTCGAAGTCAAGATCGAGTGGAACTGCCAAGCGATTGATCGCGTCGATGGCCAAGCTTGAAAATGCAGGGTTTCCGTCTTTCGAGAAAAAATGCCATGTCTTGGATAGTAGTTCCAGATAGACGGGATGTCGTTTCACATCACCGGAACGGCTCTCGATCAATATTTCAAATTGACTGGCATGCCGATCAAAGGCTACTTCATACCATCGCCCTTCGATGAGCGCGAAGCTCTTCCCCGATCTGACTTCAACCGGATATTCACCTGGACGGTAAGTATTGTATTTACTAAAATGATTCAATACTCCGGATTTTTTATCTGGACCCATACATACCCCCATTTAATACATGCTTTTTATGGCGTGAAAATTTGGATGCCTATACGTCAGAATTCTGCTTTATTTGGTAGATTTCGGGGCAAATTCTCGACAAATGGCGAAGTCGGCTTTTTGAGGATGAAGCTGATATCGAAACACTTACAAAGTCTTCACTATGCACCTTCTTGATAATCGTCAGAAGGTGTGCGATAAAATCGCTTCATCGAGCATGGCCCCAAACTGTCTCACGGAATACTCTGCCTGATTGAGAAGGGGAACGTGATTGCAAGCATGCCTCCTTCTTCTCGAACTTTGTCCGCCAAGCCAGTGGTGGGCAGTCAGCCTTAGGTGACGCGATTCTTTGACTGCGACAGGCATCTAATTTTACTATTGAAGATGGGGTCACATTTATAGAAATCGCTCTCGTGGATTTTTGCGATGAGGTTGGCGTTCGTCGAGCATCGCCAATGGCGCCCATTCGATCGCAAGGCTGTTTTTCTGCTGCAGTTCTTTTACCACTGGCTCAAGATGCGGCGGCGTAGCTGGCCGGAGTCCTTCACGCAGCGATCCGGCGCTCTCACAGCTTGGCAAAACTCACCATAAGGGATGACTGGGCGCACGCTCGATGCTTACAAACAGGTTCCCAAACGTCTGTGGCAGCATCTCGGCGAGCAGCTCGGCATCGACCCGCCCGACCTCGGCACGCTGCGCGTACTGTACGACGACCGAACCGACACGCTTGCCGACCACCAGAAGCTTGCCTACGAAACGCTCGGATTCCAGCCGATGGCCGAGCACCAGCGGCACTATGTCGTTCGCTGGCTGAAAGAACGACTGTCGGGACGACAGGATCGCAGCACCGCGCTACTTGATCTCAAGCAGTGGCTGTACGAGTACCGGGTCCTGATTGTCCACGACCGTGCGCTGCGACAACTAATGATGATCGCGCTCGAGCGAACCAAGGCGCAAATCCGCGCGCGAGTCTCATGTCGTCACGTCAAGAACCTGTTTCGTCATCGCGCAAGGTGCGCTACAAGGGGCTGCTCAAGAACACGGCGCAACTGTTCAGTCTGTTCGCTTTGGCGAATCTGGTGATCGCGCGAAACCGGCTGCGGTCGATTCATGGGACAAGTCCGTCATGCGTGTGAGAAATGCGAGAAACAAGGCGCATCTTAGGTTCAAACTTCTCCGAATGGGCGGCGCTTCGCTTCGGTATTCGGCCATTCCCCGCCCACGTCGCCGACCACCTCGCGCGATCGCATATTAACCAGTGCTTCCCTAGTTTCAAGTGCAACACTTGGAATGAGGTAGTCGGCCCTGAATAATCCGGAACTGCTTAACGCGGCAAGTCCGCTTTACACGATCTTGCTTGCCACGACACTGCCGAGGTCGCTCTGCTGGCCCACCAGCGCCCGAACGACTGCCAGCATGTCTTCAGATGCCGGCACGATGGGCCGTGCCAACTCGGTTCCGGTGCCGCCCGTTGCCCGATGCGCGGCGCCAGCTGCCGCC
>NZ_LOTA01000006.1:0-4458 GCF_001521935.1 Burkholderia sp. RF7-non_BP4
AAGGAAGGGCAACGGCCTACCATTCCATCCCCAGGAACACGCAGGGCATCATCAGCCGAACGAATCGGCGGTTCACGAAGGCATGCCATTGCCGCCGATACGGCGTCCTCGCGGCCTGGTGCTGTCAACTCGCCAAGGCTTCGATGCGATGGGCGGAGTTCGGGTATGTCCATGCGTAGGCCTATTCACGTAACGCTGACTGGATGAAGCGTTCGGCCTTGCCGTTAGTCTGCGGACGATACGGCCGCGTAAATTTGTGCCGGATACCCAATTCCTGGCAGGCCCGCGCAAACTCGTGCGAGCGAAATGCCGAACCGTTGTCGGTTAGCAATCGACGCACACGCACGCCGAGTCCGGCGTACCAAGCCACGGCATCGTGCAGGCATTTCACGGCACTGCCTTTCGTCTCGTCGGGATGCATCGCTGTGTAGGTAATCCGGGCATGATCGTCCACGGCGATGAACAGATACTCCCAGCCAACGCCATCGACCGTATCGCGCCGATTGCCGGTCACACGATGGCCAGAACGCGCGATACGGCCGAGCTTCTTGATGTCGATGTGCAGCAAGTTGCCCGGTGCCTCGTGTTCGTAACGCTGAACCGGTTCACGTGGTTGCAGGTCGCTCAACCGGGACAGTCCAGCACGCGCCAGCACCCGGCTGACGGTCGAGGCCGACACGCCCACCTGTCGGGCGATCTGAAGTACGAACTGGTCTATCATCAACGCTTCGCCACGCACGAGCAGACGTGGCACTCGATCAGCGAATACATCGAAATCTTCTACAGCCGGCAACGCACGCAGACACGCCTGAACTACCAAGCGCCTGTCGCGTTCACGCAGCATTTCTATCTGAATCAGATCGCTGCTTGACCCGTTGGCCTCCACGAATTCCGCCCGACCTCATGGTCGGTCATCGTGGTGGTATCGCTCGAACAAATCAGGACGGCTGCGAAAGCGGCACCGAAGGAAGAGTGTGTCGCGTCGGGGCATTGAAGACATAACTATTCTTAAACATATTTGGGATTGGTCCGAGATCAACTCATATTTTGGCTGATTCCTTGTGGCTGGGATTTTGTGGAAAATCAAACCTGCATCTATTTTCAAGTTCGATGCATTGAATTGGGCGGGGAGTTACGATGGGGCGGTTTCATTTCTAAAATTTTCTTATATAAAACTTACTCACCAAGGATGGTGTCATTTTGTCTTTGGATGTCAGTGTAATTGAGGGCTCTGAATGTTAAAAACAACACTTCACCTTATAATTTTAATGCTGTGTGGGATCTTTGTATCGCTTGGTTGCGTCGGTAATGCCTATGCTGACGATTACAATATCTCCTTGCCGGGAAAATTAACGATTAAGAGCCGGGGGGCGCAGGGGGAAATATTTGCAGCCGGAAAAGGCAATATCAATTATTTGTACTCTCCCAAAAACAACGTGAGTTTGATTGGGGATTTGCACTATTCTGGAGAGAATATAAACTATCAAGGCGCGCCCCTTGGGGTGTGGGATACCAATATTCGGGGGGTTGGGGTGGCGTACGCAGTAGTGGGGGTTCACTCTACTTGTGGTTTTGCGGGTAGCAGTCAATGTCGGTTCGTAGAATATGATCCGGATGATATTGAAGTGCTTATTTTATTAGTGAGAACTGGGGATGTTGGTTTTGGCTCCGCAAATCCTGGAGGAATTGAGTTGGTGGGTGATAATAGTTACCGTCAATACAATTTTCGTGCCAATGATGTGGAGATCGTTCCACCGACCTGTCAAATACAAACAAAAAATATCTCGGTTCAGATGGGTACGAATATCTCGACGTCGACCTTCAATGGTGTGGGGTCGGCATCGACACCGCAAGAATTTTGGGCGAAAATGACGTGCCCAGCGGGAATTCCTAATTTGTCTTATCAAATTGATCCAGCCGGTGGTTCGAGCGTCGTTGGAGACCCGAAGAACGGGATACTCTCACTGTCGAACGCAGGCGGCGCGTCGGGTGTAGGTGTCCAAATCACTAATTTCGACGATGGTAGCACTCCTGTCGGGTTGCAGGAGAGGCGATCCTTCGGTTCATTATATAACCCTGACCAAGGTGGCGATGTTTCCATCGGTTGGAAAGCCAGGTATATTCAAACCGATTCTAACGTAAAAGGTGGCGAGGCAGACGCGCAAGCAACCATTACGTTGTCGTACCAATAATCGAGAAATGTGAAAATAATTCAGCCAAAATAATAATTTGGCACGATGGGTAATCGTCTTTTTGTGAAAAAATCTGGTGGTTCGCCGCAAAGCCTTCTGTAGCAAGGCTTTGCAGTCGATTCTGACTATCGTCGACAGTCGTGACCGGGATATCCAGTAAGCTACCTACCCGCAATTTTCAATTGCGACCGTGACGGGAGACAGTAGATGCCAAGCTTGGAATTTCGGTATGTGGGGCAGGATCGCTTGCCCCCGCGACTGTCGGAGTTCAACGTCGAGCGTTACTTTGCGTTGGGCGACAGCGACTTGGCCGCGATCAGTGAACGTTTCTGGCGCGATCGCCGCTCAGGTGCCGCCATCCAACTGGTCTTTCTGCGGGCCAGCGGCCACACGCTGGATCATGTCGGGACCTTGCCACGGCAACTGCTACGCTATGTCGACGAGCGACTCGGCCTGCCGGTACCGTTGATCGCGTCGCTGCGCACGACCTACCAACGCTATAAGACTCGATACGAGCATCAGGTGTCGGCGTGCGTGCGAATACCTCGGCCTGACATCGATGGGCGCTGACCAATGGCCCGGCCTCTAAGCGTGGATGCGGCAAGATGCTGCCGAATCGCTGGCGCTCGACGAACTGGTGCAGCATGCGTACCACTGGCTGTACGAGAGGCGGCTCTTGATTCCCGCCGAGCGAATGTTACTGGACCTCGGGCGAGCGATCTGGGCGGAGGCAGAGCGTGGCCTGCTTGCGACGCTCCAGGCGACCGTCTGCGACACCCAACTGGTGCGCGCCGACCCGGTCTTGTCCACTGATATGACTTTCCGTGTCAAGTACGATCGGTTTTCAATCTCTTTCCATAGGTGTTCGAATTTCCTGAGGGCGACGTAGCAGTAATGCTCGACGGTGGATCACACTGACATACGCGGGTTGGTTACCGCATTACAGAGTTCCGTCTCATGAGCCTGCCGCTTTCTTAAAACGCAAGTCGGGGACTGCCCGTTGCGAAGTGGAGACGCGGATTGCTCGAATACCGGGCTACGCCGCCTTCAGGAAACTCCCTCCATGATCAGTTCATCGTTCATCCATATCGACCTGTCGCCGGTCTCATGCGGACTGCATGCCGCGCGGCAATGCAAGCGCCATCGCGAGTCGGGCGATGTCCCAGATGAAGCCGGCCAACTCGCGCGCAACGGCGACGACCGCGATGTTGGCATTCTTGCCGCGGGCCACGAGCTTGTGATATCGCCGGCACAGTCGCAACTGCGCATCCCATGCACGATCGATAATCGCTTTGGGGAGCCCTTCGTGTCGCTGCTGGATCTGCGGGGCAACGCGTGCCACGTGCCGATAGCTCCAGGCTGCCTCCACAAGTAGCTTGCGGGCATAGCTGTTGCCGGTCTTGGTAATGCTGCCTTGGCGTCGCTTGCCGCCCGACGAATGCTCCGAGGGCGTCACACCGAGCCACGCCATGAGCTGACGTGGGTGCGTGAAGCGCGACAGGTCACCCAGCTCCGAAACCATGCCGACAGCCGTAACAAACTGCACGCCGCGCATCGCCTGCAGAGCCAGCACCACAGGGTAAAAGCGCCAGCTGATGACTGCATCGCGCAACGCCGCCTCCAGTCGTCCACACTGCACAAGTCGATCCTCGATCGTGCGTCGATGCTCTTCAAATGCCAGTTGTTGCCACGCGTTAGCGAACGAATAGCCGCTGAGCCAGCGTCGATGCGATTCGCTCCAGTCCGCACGGCCTGTATAACCTACGCCATGTGCGAGCAGAAACGACTTCAGGCGCTGCCTGGCCTGCCGCAAATCTTCCTTGGCCACTGCCCATGCCCGGGCCAAATCCCGGAAGGCTTCGTCTTCGACAGTAGGGACGTACACGGCCGACAGGTCGCCTGCGCGAAGAGAGCGCACGAGCTTTGCGGCGTCGCGCCGGTCTGTCTTGACGCGCTCGCCGGGTTTCCTGGGAATTAGCGATGGCGCACAGACCATAGTCTCGAAGCCGCGCTCCGTCAGTTGCCGGTACAGCCCGTAGCCGCACGGACCAGCCTCATAAACCACACGCACGTGTGAAGCTTTCGACTGCAGTCGCTTGCACAGCCGATCGATCTCCGTTTGGGTTGTGCCGATCTTGCCGAGCGACTCGACCTCGCCTGCGTCGATCGCGTAGGCGACCGTAATCGATGGTGGATTCAACCGGTCGATGCAACACACTAGACGCTGCGTAAGCAGTGGAGGTGTTGCAAATGAAACAGCGGCGCA